>NZ_JADYXE010000044.1:0-45236 GCF_015864465.1 Pseudoalteromonas sp. SWN29 | reverse complement strand
TATCTCCTAATTGAAATTCAGAAATAGCTTAATCGGTTTGACGAGTTACTGGCAGGTGCACTTTGCTAGACGCTTACTAATTAAACGTGAAACCTGAGGGAATAGTCCATTAGAAAGTGATTTTACGGGCTGTATGTATACAAAAATCATCCGACACTTTCCACTTTAGAGTAATTCTAGAGCCTTCACTTATGTGCTTGTTCGCAATATTTACTTAAATATATAGGGCCAAGTATTTCTAAATTTTTGTTCCATAATTCTGATATTAATGAGAGCGAAAACCGATGAAAGTGTTCCGCTTTAAGATCTCTACTTTTAACTATGCCATTAAGCGGTACAAAATGTTCGTCTAATAACCTAAATATTGGAGTGTGAGCGGCGTCATTTCTTAGATCGCGAAACCAGTCATAAAGAAGAAATTGGAATTCATCAATTTTCTCTTCTTTTTTTAACTTTTGTAACCTTTGATAATGATTTTTTAAAACCACATTTGGCATATAGTGATCAGATAAGGTTTTCACCATCATTTCAACAAAAGCATGAGATACAATAACAAGTAAACGCGGGTTATCTTTGACAATACCGATCTCATCTCCAATTTGAAGCATATAATCAGAATCCAACGCGACTCTCCTTATATTGTTAACGAGCCTGTAGAATTTCTATTTTAGAAAAAATAGCCTCAGAATTTATTAAAAATTTAGCCTCAAATTGCGTTGCTACGTAAAATCTGAGGGAATAATCTATTAGGAAGTGAATTTTACGGGCTGTATGAACACAAAAATTATCCGTTACTTTCCACTTCTGAGTAATTCTACAGCCTCAACGCCGCATTAAGCGGGTTAAAATTGTAGATTATACTACGAAGCGGAATTTAACCCACTGTTTTATTTAATTTAAATGCGTTTTTAGGTATTTTCATTTAGTGCTACGCCAGAGTATATTAGCTACATTTTCCATAGCTTCAATTACCTCAAACAAGTACGCCTGTTTGATATTGAGGTGAACTCTTGCGTATTCTTCAGCATCTAAATTTGGACTTTTATTAACTATTTTCAGTTGTTTTTTATGACTTTCTTTATCTAAATACCCTGCGTTATGAGCTACAATATTTCTAATATCACGAGCATCAATTATTTGATTCCAGCTCTTTATTTCCGTTGGGACACTAATTTTTGCAATTTTTACTAAATATCTTTTTGCCCTTTCAATCCCAGAACCATTATATTCTTTTAAACTACAGCAAAAATCATTTTCAAAATGCAGACTGTTGCATAATTGATTTAAGTAATCTTCAAATAAAGATACCAGCATAAGTAAGTATGATTGTTTTTGATATTGAGGGAATATTTCCTGAAAGTGAGCACTAAGATCACTCCGATATCGGTATCTATCCCAGCAAGTCCTTTCATCCGTTTCTATATCTGATTCATTGTATTTGATTGATTCCTCTTCCCAATGTCGATCTGATAATTCGACAAAAATTCGAAATCGCTCTAAATCATACAAGAAGTATGGCGATACCTGTTCAGATTTCTGCACTCTACCTCCTGATACCTAACAACTTAGTCTAAAACATCTGTCGCTTTAGACAGACAAATGTTCCTATTTTATAATCTATTAACCTTAACCACCAAATAACCACATGTAAACAATTACTAAACCTCATATCAGTTTATGTAACTGCAAAAACACACCTAAAGGTACAGATCAGTAATATTGTTCCAAGAGGCACTTTCCATATAAAGCACATTGTTTATTAAAATTCAGTCTGTGTTATTTAAAAATTGGTTACCTAGTTTTAAAGTATTTAAACTAAAGCCTTTAAGCTAATACCTTCAAATTAAAGCTTTTAAGAATGCCTCAATTTATACTCACCAACCCCGTTATACCCGCACAAATGTATTCAGCCATAGCGCTTTACGATATTATGCTCCTTTATATTTAATTTATATTTCAGGGCATATAATGACAACACACACATCGCCTACTCATTCAGCCAACACAGCTGAAAACACCTCTCTTTTTTACGTAATATTTATCTCTGCAGTGGCTGCTATTGGTGGCTTTTTATTTGGTTTTGACTCGGGCGTTATTAACGGTACGGTATCGGCGCTGGGTAATGCATTTAATTCTAGCAGTGTGGCTACGGGCTTTAATGTAGCGTCTGTGTTACTTGGTTGTGCCTTAGGTGCACTTGCTGCAGGGCCGCTAGCTGATAAGTTTGGCCGCCGTGCAATTATGATCATCACTGCGATTATTTTTGCCATTAGTGCGTTTGGGTCGGGTATTAGCGAAAGCTCTGCGGAGTTTATTTTTTACCGCTTATTTGGTGGTTTAGGTATTGGTGCTGCATCGGTATTGGCGCCAGCTTACATTGCTGAAGTTGCACCACCCGCACTACGTGGTCGTTTAGCGACACTACAACAACTCGCTATTGTACTGGGTTTGTTTGCTGCGTTTTTAAGTAACTATTTAATAGCTGATGCAGCAGGCAGCGCGCAAAATATTTTAATGCTTGATATAGCCGCTTGGCGCTGGATGTTTTGGGCAGAGCTTGTGCCTGCTGTACTATTTTTAGTCGGTGTGTTGTTTATTCCGGAGTCGCCTCGTTATTTAGTGGCGCAAGGTAAAATAAACGATGCCAAAGCGGTATTTAGTAAAATTTCGAACGACAATGTTGATGCGCAAATAAGCGATGTTAAACGCTCCTTGCATAGCGATACAAAGCCAAGTATTCGTGATTTATTTATTGATGGCAGTAAAAAAGTACACCCAATTGTTTGGGTAGGTGTGGCGCTGAGTGTGTTTCAGCAATTTGTGGGTATTAACGTGGTGTTTTATTACGGCTCTGAGCTTTGGCAAGCCGCTGGGTTTGATGAGTCGCAATCGTTATTTATAAACGTGCTCGCAGGCACTACCAATATTGTATCGACCTTTATTGCCATTGCGTTAGTTGACAAAGTTGGCCGTAAACCACTGTTGCTAGTGGGCAGTATTGGTATGTTTATTAGTTTAAGCGCACTTACTTATATATTTGGTAGCGCAGGCCTTGATGAAGCAGGCAAGCTTGCGCTTAGCGATAACATGGGTACGTTTGCACTTATTATGGCTAATTTATTTGTGGTATTTTTTGGCTTAAGTTGGGGCCCAATTGTATGGGTGTTATTAGGCGAAATGTTTAATAACCGTATTCGTGGTGCAGCGCTTGCCGTTGCTGCCAGTGCCCAGTGGATTGCTAACTTTGCAATCACCATGACCTTCCCTATTATGCTTGCCAATATAGGCCTTGCCGGTGCTTATGGCTTTTATGCGTTATCAGCACTTATAAGCATCTTTTTTGTTGTTAAATACATTAAAGAAACGCGCGGTAAAACGCTCGAATCTATGTGATTTTAAAAAGCGGTGATATTAGTCGCCGCTTTGCCTTTGTATAAAGCAGCGTTATCTAGGGTCTTATATGGACTCCCTGTATAAATAACCTAAAGGTTAAATAGCAATCTTTGCTCATTTATTTTAACTTTATAGCCAATGCTCTATTACCTTTTATTATAACTAATCTATTTAAATTCCTTTTTAGAATATCAAAAATTAGCTATTGTCCGCCCATTCCAACTTTATGTGTCTACTAAAATGAAAAAACAGTTAATATCAGGCTTAGCTTTAACGTGTGCGTTAGGTTCGTTCAGTGCATTTGCTACTAATGGTTATTTTACTCACGGCTATGGCATGACCCACAAAGGCATGGCTGGCGCAGGTGTTGCCCTTTCAGAAGAGTTAATGTCTGGCGCTAATAATCCTGCTACTTTTTTGCCAAACGGAACACAGCTATCTCTGGGCTTAGAGCTTTTTTCACCTGAGCGAAAATACACTGCATCGAAAGTAGATACTTTTTACCCTGGCGCATTTTATCTTGAAGCAAAAACACAAAAAAGCGACAACTCCGTATTCGCCATTCCAGAATTTGCTATTGGCCACCAATTAAATGAAAAAGTAAATATTGGCTTATTAGTGTATGGCAATGGCGGTATGAATACCGAGTACGGCGCAGAGTCTGCTCCTGAAGGAACCTTTTATGGTGGTACGGCAGGCGTTGATTTAAAGCAGCTCTTTATAAGCCCAACAGTAAGCTATAAGTTGAATGAACAAACACGCCTTGGTGTATCCCCTATTTACGTAGTCCAACAATTTGAAGCGCAAGGGCTTGGAAACTTTGCTCCTTTTTCGCAGTCACCAGAAGCGCTTACTAATAATGGTACTGATACAAGTACGGGGTTTGGTGTTCAATTAGGGATAAGCCATGCAATTAACTCATCGCTTAGTTTAGGCGCAAGTTACCGCTCATCAGTGTCGATGGAAGAGTTTGATAGCTATAAAGGTTTGTTTGCAGAGCAAGGCGGATTTGATCTGCCAAGTTCGTTTCAAATTGGTGCAGCTTATAAACTTACACCTAGTAATCAGGTGGTATTTGATTGGCAAAAAATAAATTACAGCGAAGTAAAAAGTATTTCAAACCCAGTTGATAACTTGATGTCAGCGCCTTTAGGAGCTAACGCAGGTGCTGGATTTGGCTGGAACGATATGACTATTTATAAGCTTGGCTATCAGTGGCAGCGTACATCGCAACAAAAGATTCGTTTTGGGGTGTCTTACACCGAGCAACCTATTCCTTCGTCGCAAGTTATATTAAATATTTTAGCGCCGGGCGTTCAGGAGTGGCATTTTACAACGGGCTTTAGCCATTCTTTTACCAACAAGGTACAATTAAACGCTATGGCTTTTTATTCGCCAGCTAAAAAAGTAACGGGTGCTAACTATTTAGCGCCAAATCAGCAAATATCAATCGAAATGAAACAAACCGGTTTAGGTGTTTCTATTGTTTGGGAAATTTAAAAAATGGTAACAGAATTCACCCCAGTATCGGCTGCAATAGGCGGTGCATTAATAGGTATAGCGTGTACGTTATTACTTGTTTTATACGGAAAAATTGCGGGTATATCAGGCATTGTTAAATCTGTATTTGCTAAAGCAAATTCGGGCTCGCGTTGGCAGTTATACTTTATTTTAGGATTGTTGTTGGCAGGTGTAGCTGTAAGGGTATTTGCGCCTTCTTTATTAGAGGGCGAATTACAGTTGCCGCCTTGGCTTATTATTGTTGCGGGGCTTTTAGTTGGCGCTGGTACAACTTTAGCTAATGGGTGCACAAGTGGCCATGGTGTGTGCGGCATGTCGCGCTTTTCTACTCGCTCTTGGGTTGCAACATGCACATTTATGCTTGTCGCCTTCATTACAGCAAACCTTGTAGGATAAATAATGAAAGCAATTATGATGGTTGTTATAGGCTTTATATTTGGCTTAGGACTTATTATTAGCGGGATGACAAACCCCGCTAAAGTGATTAACTTTCTTACCTACGGGAACCAATGGGACGCAAGCTTAATTATAGTGATGGCTGTTGCCATGCTAATAATGATGCTTACATGGTTATGGGTTGCAAAAAAAGAGAAGCCACTTATTTCAGGCACATTTAATTTAAGTGATTTAAAAAAAGTTGATTCGCGCTTAATTATTGGCTCAGTACTTTTTGGTTTAGGATGGGGTTTAAGTGGCATATGCCCAGGCCCGGGCTTGGTTCAATTAGTGTCTCTTAAAATGGAGTTTTTATTGTTTTTTGCAGCCGTGCTAGGCGGTATGTGGTTAGCCAAAAAAGTATAATATTTGCTGCCGACTAAACTCGGCAGCTACTTTACCCAAACAAAGGTACATAACTTGCTGCAATATATATAAAACTATATTGAACAGGTTTAAGTTATGCTAGATAAAGCGCTGGAATTTTCTAACAGCACACCTTGGTTAAGCGCAGCGTCCTCCCTTTTACTTATAGCTATACTACTGTTTTTAATTCGTTTTTTTGTAATGTACTGGCTAAAAAAATGGACTTCAAAAACCAAATTTATATTCGATACTTTACTAATAGAGTCAATATCTAAGCCGCTAACACTGTGCACAATTATTGTGCTACTCACCATTTTAGAGCACGACACCTTCATTATTAGTACTTCTATTTCTCAACAGATCCCTTTTAATAGCATTAATATTGTATTAGCGCTGCTTGCACTTATTATGTTTTTAGACCGCTTTATTATTGGCACTATTAATTACTATGGCGAACAATCTGCCGTGGTTTTTAATTCCAAAAGCATAATTAAAGGCGTGATACGCGTTACATTATCGTCAGTAGGATTACTGGTGTTAATGGGCACGTTAGGTATTTCTATTACGCCTATTATTGCCTCGTTAGGAATTACATCACTGGCTGTTGCCCTTGCTTTGCAACCTACCCTCGAAAACTTTTTTTCTGGCGTGCAGCTAGTAATAGATAAACCTATGAGGGTGGGTGATTTTATTGAGCTTGAATCTAAGGAGCAAGGCTTTGTTGATCATATAGGCTGGCGATCTACATGGGTTAAAATGCTACCCAACAATATGATTATTATACCTAATAGCCAATTATCTAAGTCGCGTATTATTAATTACTTTTACCCTGAAAAAGAGCTAAGCGTGCCTGTTGATATAAGCGTGCATTACGATTCAGATTTAGAATTTGTTGAGCAAGTAACACTTGAAGTGGCTCGTGAAATACTTATTTCACACGAATGGGGTGTTGATGATTACAATACCTTTGTGGTTTTTCATACCTTTGACAGATCAAGTATTAACTTTACGGTTATGCTGCGCGCAAAAGAATACTTTAATCGCTTTTGGGTTAAATCTGCTTTTATAAAAGCCCTGCATAAACGCTATAAAAAAGAAGGTATTGTAATCCCCTTCCCTATTACGGCTATTAACACGACTCAAGAAGCAGCTAAATTTAATAGTGATAAAAAGGTGCAAGGCAACACTTAAAAAAAGCGCGAGTAACTCTCGCGCTAATAAGTATTAAAACTTGTAAGTTATTTGCCCAATAATTTCACGAGGGCTGCCAGGAAAGTGGCCGTTCCGCTCACTAAACCCACTTACAGCATATTCTTTATCAAACAGATTATTAATATTTACACTCAATAACACGTTATCAAAGCGACTCGTCCAGCTCATATCAAATACGGTAAATGGTTTTACTTTTTGACCACTTGTACTAAGTTGCTCACTTACGTAATTTGCACCAAAGGCAATTGATGAATCAATCGAATCCAGTGCGTAGCGAGTCCATAAACCTGCCTGGTGGCGTGGTGCATTAGCAAAGCGCGAACCATCTCCAAATGTATTTGAAAGCGTATCACCCGTTACGCCGTCTACCACTTGCGTATCGTTGTACGCGTAGTTAGCCGTTACGGTCCAGTGCTGCGACAAATCGCCAACTAAAGTTGTTTCAAATCCTCGGCTTTCTACTTCACCTATATTTAAAAGTGCAGCAATGCCATCCCCCGCGCCAGTATCGTCAGGGTTGCTCATTACCACGTTTTCTTTATTAATTTGGTAAATTGCAAAGGTGCTCATTATTTTGCCGTCAAGCCATTGGTTTTTCATACCCAGTTCGGTTTGCTTGCCGGTTTCTGGTTCTAAATTACCTTCGCCCTCTACATCTTCTTGGTCGGCTGACGATGTAGGGTTAAAGCTCTCTGAGTAGTTAATATATACCGATGTGTTTTCTACTGGCTGATAAGTAACAGCAACGCGCGGCGTTATGTCGTTATCTGAGTAACTAAAACCAGTTTCTTGATTAAACTCTTTAAAATGGTCATAGCGCAAACCTGCAATAATTGTCCACTGCTCGCCTACGCTAATTACGTCTTGTGCATACACACCAAATCGGTCGGTATCAACGCCATCGCGGTTCATGTCGGTAAGGTTATAAGTGCTTGGGTCGGTTTCACCGTAGTTTAAATTAAAAATATTTAAATTAGCGACGCCATCGGCCTCATATCGGGCACGTAAGTAGTCATATTCGGTATCAACGGTGTGGTAATCACCACCAAATAAAAACTGATGGGTTAATTGTCCTTGTCCAAAGTTATAAACAAAGTCGGTGGTTAAGCTTGCTTCTTTATTGGCACGAAATTGCTTACGGTATTCTCGTTTGATGGTTTCGTCATCAATGTTTGCTTCGCCATCACCATTTACATCTACCCAGCTTTGCGACTCATGGTAGGCTTGGTCTCGCTCGTTATCCATGTAGCGAAACGTAGTACTTAAAGAAAAATCATCATTAAAATAATGGCTAAGTTCTGCTTGAAGCACCAAAGCTTCCATATTTTGATAATCAACCGCTTCATTAGCGTTATAACTTGGGTCAACTAAAAAGTTGCCGTTGTCATCTACCGGTACGCCCCGTAAGCGGTTACCGCCCAGGTCTTGTTTTATGTAGTCAACACTTGTGGTTAAGGTTGTTGAATCACTTAAATCAAATAACAATCCGCCTGTTAGCTCGGTATTAGCTGAGTCTGCATTGTTACGAAAGCTGTCTTGCTCTTCATAATAACCACCCAATCTATAAGCCATTGTATCGTTTAAACCACCCGTCATATCGAGTGATGCACCACGGGTGTTGTAATTACCCAAAGTAAGCTTTAATTCGCGTTTTTGTGTGTAGCTTGGCTTTTTAGTTACGTAATTAATCATCCCACCAGGTTCGCCACCGCCATACAAAGCAGAGGCAGGCCCTTTTAATACTTCAACACGTTCTACATTAAATAACTGCGGTACACCAAAGCCCGAATATGGGTCGCCACGCACACCATCGTAAAATACATTTGCGTCATCTCTAAAACCACGAAAAGTTACGCCTGAGTAGCTATATTCGCTCACTCCCGCAATAGATCGGTACAAATCGGTAATGTCGCGGGCTGCTTGGTCAATTATAAGCTGCTCTGTTAAAACCTGAGCAGACTGAGGAAGCTTAATAAGATCTAAATTGGTTTTAGTACCAATCTTACTTTCGGTTTCTAGGTAAAATTGCTGGGCGCGGCCTGTTACTTCAATTTTTTCAATGTCTTTATTTTGCTCGGCAAGTGCCAAATGAGGAAAAGCAGATAAAGACGCGGCAATACTCAATGCCAAATAGCTAGGGTTAAACATGATAATTCCTGAGAGGAGTGTAAGTAGTTAACAAGCTAAATGATAACTCTTATCATTTTTAAGATCAACGAAATTGAACTTTAACACTTCTTAATTTTAGAACGAATAACACTTAAAACAGTGAGTTACTTGATGAGTTACTACATAAATAAGTAATAAAGTGACTAACATAACTAGCACACCAAATTGATATGGTATAACATAATGAAAAATGTAATTTAGCAAGACTCTAAAATGATAAATAAACTGCCCGTCACAGTGTTATCTGGTTTTTTAGGCGCTGGTAAAACAACCGTGCTCAGCCATATCCTTAATAACAGGCAAGGTAAAAAAGTCGCCGTTATAGTTAATGATATGAGCGATATAAATATCGATGCCGCCACAATTAAAAGTGCTGTATCGCTAAGTCACAGCGACGAAAAACTCGTTGAAATGAGTAATGGCTGTATTTGCTGCACTCTACGAGAGGACTTACTTGTTGAAGTTGGCAAACTTGCAAAAGAGGGTCGCTTTGATTACCTCGTCATTGAATCTACGGGTATATCTGAGCCCCTCCCGGTTGCCGAAACATTTACCTTTACTGATGAAAACGGTATTTCACTTGGTGATGTTGCCACCCTTGATACCATGGTAACGGTAGTTGATGCGGTTAACTTTTTAAACGATTACGAACAAGCAAACGATCTACAAGACACTGGCGAATCGTTAGGAGAAGACGACGAGCGAAGCGTCGCTGGCCTACTTGTTGATCAGGTTGAATTTGCCGATGTTATTTTAATTAGTAAAACTGATTTAATTACAAACGATGAATTAAATCGACTTACTGCCATTTTAAATACGCTTAATACTCAAGCTAAAATTATTCCTATATCAAACGGCAATATTAATATTAATGAAGTGCTAAACACCGGCCTGTTTAATTTTGAGCGAGCACAACAAGCTCCAGGCTGGCTTAAAGAAATGCGCGGTGAACATATTCCCGAGACCGAAGAGTATGGTATTAGCAGCTTTAACTATACGGCGCGCCGCCCATTTGATCCTGAAAAATTTTATAACTTTCTTCACAGTACCGAACAATATGGCAAGCTTATTCGCTCAAAAGGTTACTTTTGGCTGGCTACTCGGCCTTTATTTTGCGGGCAATGGAGCCAAGCAGGCGGTATTGCTCACTACGGATTTGCTGGCATGTTTTTTAAAGCCATCCCTCAAAAAGAGTGGCCTACAGAGCCCGAATTGCTAGCCGATATAAACAGTAAATGGGTAGAACCCTTTGGTGATATGCGCCAAGAGCTTGTGTTTATTGGTCAATCTTTGAATCAACAAGCGATGATTGAGGCTCTTGATGACTGCTTATTATCAGAAGATGCCGTACTTAAAGGTAAGGACTTTTGGAGAACCTATAACGACCCGTTTCCTATTTGGGAGGAAGAATTATGAACGCACTAGCCCCTTTAACTCACTCTACGCCAGCTACAATGCAGCTATTGCGTAAAGCGGCTCAAAGCACTAATGCTAATGTACTTCCGCAAATTTATAACGAAGATACCAACATTGTTATTTGGCAAAGAAGCGCAGCCGAAAAACTAACAAAAGCAGTTAATACACTCATTGCCACCAGCGCGTTAAAACCATTAGAACTTGCTGTATCGCCCGATGACGCTTTTGATCAGTTAATAAAGGCACTGAAGCCAGAAGATAATAACCGTGATGAGGTTAATACACTTTGTGAAGATATTGCCCTACTTGTTGAAATGTTTTGCTGCCTATTTGATTTAAAGCGCGCAGGTTTAAGACTAAAAGTGCTAGATAAACCCATGTGTCCGCGCTTTCACGTAGACAAAATTCCGTGCCGATTAGTTACAACCTATCAAGGTGTTGCTACGCAGTGGTTAAATCACAGCGATGTAAACCGCTCAAAGCTAGGTACTGGTAATTTAGGTAAACCAGATGAAGAGTCTGGCTTATTTAAAAGCTTAAGTAATATTAACCAGCTAACAGAAGGTGATGTTGTCCTGCTTAAAGGAGAGTACTGGGATGACAACGAAGGTGCAGGTTTAGTGCACCGCTCACCACCGGTAGCTGCAAAAGAGCAACGCTTATTACTAACCCTAGATTTTATTTAATATATTTTTTATAAGAAGGTGTTGCCTTAGCAATATCCTCTTATAACGTTAAGCAAACATAAAATATTACTATAAAACGTCATAATTTATTAAATATTGAATGTAGACTGTGAAATAATTACAACTTATGTACTGTGTTATTTTGGAGTTTTAGTGTGAAAGTAGAGTAACCTTTTTTAGGTAAAACCGGCACGTTATTATTTTTAGTTATTGTGAGTGCCTTTCCGCCTTTAACTACCGATTTATATTTACCTGCCTTGCCAACTATGGTCGAAAAGTTAAGCACTAATCAGGCAATGGTTAACTTAACCCTTAGCGTTTATTTTGTAGCTTATGCTATTGGGTTACTTTTTTGGGGGCCATTAAGCGAAAAATATGGGCGAAAACCTATAATAATGCTTGGCTTAAGTATTTACATAATAGGCAGTTTACTCTGCGCACTTTCGAATCAAGTAGAAATGCTTATTGGCGCCCGTTTAATTCAAGCCTTTGGTGGCAGTGCCGTAACGGTTGTAGCAACGGCTATAGTAAAAGATTTATACGATGGTCGAGAGCGAGAAAAAATAATAGCCACTATTATTTCGTTAGTGATTATTGCCCCTATGGTTGCACCTGTCATTGGCGCATTATTATTAAAAGTAGGCTCTTGGCATATGATGTTTTACGCACTGGCTGGTTTTGGCACTATGTCGATGTTATTAGCGCTTACTTACCAAGAAACATTACAAAGTAAATACACAGGATCAATTATACAATCTTGGGGAAGATTAGGCGTTGTTATAAAAAATCCGCGTTTTCTTTCTTTACTCGCTATTTTTACTATTCCCCCCATGACACTAATGGCATTTTTAGCAGCTGGTTCGTATATTTATATTGATGGCTTTGGCTTATCAGAGCAAACCTTTAGTTATGCGTTTGCTGCTAATGCGTTTTGCGCATCGTTTGGTCCTAGTATTTATATGAAGCTTTCTCAAAAAATATCAGTGAAAAAAATAATTACTACCTGCTTTACATTACTCATGTTATGCGGCGTACTTACTCTTACTTTTGGGCACCTTTCCCCGTGGATTTTCGCAAGTATTGCAGCTCCCGCCACACTTATGGTTATTATTACGCGCGTACCAGGTACTAATTTAATGTTAGATCAGCAAACTGGCGATACAGGCTCCGCTGTGGCGATTATTCAATTTTGTTCGATGATTGCAGGGGCAACAGGCATGATGCTGGTGTCAATTCGCCCAGATGAACTTATAAGTGACTTAGGTATTATTCAGTTAAGTATCGGCACTATTGCTTTGGTTTTATGGTTACTGGTAAAAAATAAAGCGTACGTGATAAACAATCTATCTAAAATTTAAGCAACCTGATTTATGGTTAATAAACTTGCTAACACATTGAATAATAGTGATATTATATTTATTTTTTCTAGCCAAAAACCGCCAACAAAAAAGGCGAATTTACGTACCAATTACTGGCCTAATGAAAATGAATTCAACGCAGTTACCGCTGAAAAAAGCTGCTTGTAGTAGATTTATTACCCACAGCTCAGATTACATTCTCTGTTGCAAAAAAAACGCTCCATAAAGGAGCGTTATTTAAACGAGTTCAACTAATGCTGGTTTAAGCTGATAGCGGTATATCTTGCACTATAGATGCTTTTTTCATGCTGCCTTCTTGCTCTAGGCGAATATGCCAGCTAAACGCTTCTTCGAGTAAATGCGGGGTATGCCCGCCACGCTCACAAGCGCGATTGTAATAGTCGAACATCGCTTCGCGATAATCTGGGTGCACACAATGCTTAATAACTTGTACAGCACGCTCACGCGGTGCTAAGCCACGTAAATCAGCTAAGCCTTGCTCAGTTACTAAAATATCAACATCGTGCTCGTTATGATCAACATGGCTCGCCATAGGCACAACACTTGAAATAGCGCCATTTTTAGCAATCGACTTAGTCACAAATATAGCTAAATGGGCATTTCGGGCAAAGTCACCCGAGCCGCCAATACCATTCATCATTCGTGTGCCACACACATGCGTTGAATTTACATTGCCGTACATATCAAACTCAAGCGCAGTATTAATGGCAATAATACCTAAACGGCGCACTATTTCAGGGTGGTTCGAAATCTCTTGAGGGCGTAACACTAGCTTGTCTTTGTATTTTTCTAAATTATTAAATACTTGCGCGTTACAACGCTCAGACAAAACAATTGAGCTGCCTGATGCAAAGCTCATCTTACCTGCATCAATTAAGTCAAACGTCGAATCTTGCAGTACCTCTGAATACATTGTTAGGTCTTTAAAGTCAGAGTCGAGTAGCCCCATCATCACCGCATTAGCAATGTTACCAATGCCTGCTTGTAATGGACCTAAATTAGCTGGCAATTTATTTTGAGCCACCTCATCTTTAAAAAAGTTAACTAAATGGCGCGCAATTAATGCGGTGTCTTCATCTGGGTCGGTAACGGTCGAAAACGAATCGCTTTGGTTAGTAAAAACAATACCAACAATTTTTGCAGGATCGATAGCAATTGCAGTGCTACCAATGCGGTCGTCTACTTTAACTAACGGCATTGGTTGGCGAGTAGGACGATACGAAGGAATGTATATATCGTGCAAACCTTCAAGATTAGGGTTATGCAGCATATTAATTTCAACAATGACTTCTTTTGCAAAAATAGCAAAGCTTGCTGAGTTACCAACCGATGTAGTAGGCACAATATGCCCTTCTTCGGTAATGGCAACGGCTTCAATAACAGCTACATCAGGCATAGTTAATTGATGATTGCGTAAATGCTCAACCGTTTCAGATAAATGCTGATCAATAAACATTACTTCACCGTTATTAATCGCTTTACGTAAAGTGCTATCTACTTGAAAAGGCATACGACGCGCTAAAATTCCCGCTTCTGTAAGGAGTTTATCTAAGTCATTACCTAGTGATGCACCCGTCATTAAATTTATTTTGATAGGACTTTTTTTGACTTGCTCAATTAATGCTCTGGGTACTGCTTTAGCTTCTCCGGCACGAGTGAAGCCACTCATCCCTACAGTCATTCCATCTTTAATAAACAGACTTGCCTGCTCAGCAGACATAACTTTATTATGCAGATTACTATTGCGAATACGTTCCAAGTTCATTTTGAGCCCCTTTCTAAATTTGGCATTATTCTAATCCTAACTTCGTACTACACAATATAGACTTAAGTCGCATTTACGAATCGAGGATGAGCAACATGTTTAAAAGGGAGGTTAATTTACTTTTAATTAATACTATCACGTAGTTATTAGTAATATTTTTAACAAAAATGACATAACAATCTATAAAGTAATTTATAAAGTAATCTATAAATAAATAGTATTATTTAATTAGAGGAATTATTTTTGAGGAATTAACTTTATTAGTTCAAACACCCAAATGAGGAATTTGGGTGGCAGTCTTACCAGCCACATCTCGGCACACACGTCACAAACTGTGGCTGCTCCCTTCCGGGCCTGACCAGGTTCGCCTGCTAGTGTTGCGAGAGGACCAATAAGACTACCATTGAGGGCCTTGGTTGGCGCGGGAAGGATTATCTCTACTTTTGCTCTGTTATTCAAGGGATAATCTAAAAAGAAAGTGCGATTGCATATTTCATATACAATCGCGGCGTATTTAGCTGTTTTAGTGCGTATTAATTGCTCTCTAACTGCGCTTTTATATTACGAAGTGCTGCTTTTACCTTTTTCATGTTTTCTGGGCCCATGCGTAAAAGCTGTTTTTGTGCATCAGGAAGCTGTTCCCATTCAGAGAATGCATATTGATACGTTACTGAATCACGAAGTAACGGTAAGTCACCTTCTGGCTCTGGCGTATCAAGTAATAAATCGATTGCATCTTCAAGAGTTTGATTAAACTCGTCATCGCCGTAACCAATTTCACTGTATGCATTATTAATAAGTGGCTTATATTCTTCGTACATACGAACGGCTTGCGCTGCACTCATACTGGTAAATATTTTTACATACGGTGTGTAACGCTCATAGCTATTAGGGTTAATTGTTAAAATATCACCTTCATTTACGCTAAACGTTTCTTCTGGTTGAACAACAGGCGTGTGCTTTTTAGCTACTTTACCTTTAGCTAGGTTATCTACAAATACAACACCACGGCGAATTACGTCGTCGGTTACCATTAAGCTCATTACTGAATCACTTAGGTACTCATCCATTTTAGCAACTACAACGGCATCGCTTTCATTAAGCGTTGGTAATGGCTTTACTTCAGGGACAGGCTCACTTGGGCTTTGTGCTGGCACTTCAAGCTCTGCTGGCTTTTCTGGCATAACTGATGGCGCGTCAACTACGGGATCGTTTTCAGGTTTAAGCTCCATCATTGGTTGCTCTTTTGGTGCTTGCTCTACCTCTGTGCGTGTTTGTGGCTCATCACTTGGCTTTAATAGTACAAACGCGGCTGCGCACACAACTATTATTAAAATAATAACGGCGAAAAGAAAATTGTTATTAGGCGGACGTTTTTGAACATCTGACGCTTCTGGTTTATCTGACATACAAACTCCATAAAAATTAAAAGTGCGTTATCACTCAGAGTACCCTGAGTGGAAAAAATTCATTATGAATAGTAACTATAAATACATAACTATTTTAGCTTACAAATATAAACATAAGCTTACTGTACTTACTATTACTCAGTTATCCTTTGATTCTTCTAGCTTAAAGACTTACAGTTAATAAATAAAGTAAAGACGTTGAACAGTTTAAACACCAATATGAAAATCAAGCAAGTCGATCCAGAAAAACCAAAAATAGCCCTATTATTAACGGGCGGTGGCGCACGAGCTGCTTATCAAGTGGGTGTACTTAAAGCGCTCGCTCATAGCATGCCGCGTACAGCTCCATTACCGTTTAGAGTAATAAATGGCACCTCTGCAGGGGCTATTAACTCTGCTGCTTTAGCATGTTACGCCTCTTGTGCACATTTAGCTGTACGAAAACTTGAATCAGTTTGGAAAAACTTTTCGACCTCTATGGTTTATAAAAGTGACTTTTTAAGTGTATTTGGTCATATTGCGCGCAATATTTTAACCAGCTTTCAGTCAGAGCATATTAATCACCCACCAGCGAGTTTGCTAAATAATCGCCCTCTACGTGGTTTGCTCAATGAGATTTTAGACTTACACCGGATAGAGCGTAACTTACACCGAAATTATTTAGATGCGCTTTCAATTACGGCTTCTAGTTATACAACGGGCGACTCTGTTGCGTTTTTTCAATCAAATACACAAACACCATGGCAACGCGCTAAACGCGAAGGCCAAGCCACGCGTATTAACGTTGAGCATTTAATGGCGTCGAGTGCGATTCCTATGGTGTTTCCAAGCGTAAATATTTATAACCATTATTTTGGTGATGGCTCAATACATCAGTTATCGCCGCTCAGCCCATCTATTCATTTAGGGGCTGAAAAAATATTTATTATTGGGGTCGACCAACCTAAAGAGCTTCACCCACCGGGTTACTCGCCACATTACCCTGGCTTATCGGCTGTTGCAGGGCATTTACTCGACAGTGTATTTACCGACACAATGCAGTCTGATTTAGAGCGGTTAGAACGTGTTAATCGCACTTTAGGGCTACTGCCCGCTCGCGATAAACATCAAGAACTTAAACAAATCGATACCTTTGTTATTAACCCGTCGCAAAACTTTAATGCTATTGCTGCGCAGTATTACGACGATATGCCGTGGGCGATTAAAGTATTGCTGCGTACAATCGGTGTTAAAAAACATTCGCAATCGAGTTTAACCAGTTACCTATTGTTTGAAAAACGCTACACCCAGCATCTAATGCAAATTGGCTATGAAGATGGCATGGCGCAGTTACCTAAAATGCGTGAGTTTTTAGAGTTAGATTAAGCCCAAACAGGCACGTTATTCTATTCCGTCGAGCAGGTAGTGCTCTACCCGCTCTACTCGCCTTGGTTTACCTTGTAGTACTAAAACGTCGTTAGCTAACAAGGTTGTTTGCGCTGATGGCGTGTCTATTTCGGCTCCTTCTCTGCGCAGTGCTTTTACGAGTACTCGCCGCTTTTCTAAATTAAGATCTTCAATTGTTTTACTCACGGCATAAGCTTGCTGAGGTAGCGCAACAACGTGTAAATATTCTAATCGGTCAGTTGAGGCATCTTCGCTATCTTTAAAATACCCTGCGTAAAAGCTTTGCATTAGCGGGTAACGGTTTCGACGCTCTTTACTCACTCGGCGCACAATACGTGTCATGGGTACGCCCGACATAGACAACACATGCGAAACGAGCATTAAGCTCGCCTCTAACGACTCGGGCACTACTTCGGTTACACCAAGCGCTTTTAAATAATCGAGCTGGCTGTCGTCACGAGTTCTAATAAGTATTTTAACGTTAGGTGCTATTTGTTTTATGGCATCGATAACAACTTGTGCGTGGTCAAACTCAGTAAAAGTAATAATTACCAGCCGAGCTCGCTCTACTCCTGCGCATTTTAAAATATCTTTTTGCTTAACATAGCCAAATATTACAGGTTCACCCGCCGCTTTGCCTTCTTGTACAAGTATTGGGTTACTTTCAATAGCAACGTAATCTATTGCTTCGGGCTTTAAAAAGCGCGCTATGGTTTGCCCAACACGCGAAAAACCACAAATAACAACATGGTCACTATAAAGCGTACTGCTTTGTGGCTCTGCTTCTAGCGCTAAACTTGGACGATCGAGTATGCCCAAACGATTTAAAATAAATGGCGTTTTATCAATCAAAAATGGTGTAAGCGCCATTGAAAGCACACCCAACGCAATTAAAAATGAGGCTTGCTCTGAGTTTAATAACTGATGCTGCCCAGCAAGTGCAATAAGTACAAAACCAAATTCCCCCATTTGCCACAGCATGATGCCACAGGCGAGTGAATCTTGGTTTCGTTCATGCATTAGCCGCGCACTAAGTGCGACCACTGTAATTTTCAATACGAGTAAACCAAGCAATGCGCCAACAATTATTACTATATGCGCCAGTACAAATAAAATATCTAACTGCATACCCACAGTTACAAAAAACAGCCCCATTAATATATCGCGAAATGGTCGTATATCGGCCTCTAACTGGTGCCTGTAATGGCTCTCACCTAACATCATTCCCGCTAAAAAAGCGCCCAAAGCCATAGACAAGCCAAACATATACGTTAAAAAGCCCGCAAATAGCGCCACTAATATGGTTGTAAGTACAAACAATTCATCGGTTCGTACTTGCGCTATTTCTTTAAAAACAATGGGCAATATCCATTTACCTATGGCCCAAAGTAGCACACATACAAAAGCCCCCTTGCTTAGGGCAAATGCTAGAGCCCAACCAATGGTTTGAGAGTCACTTGATGCAAATAAAGGGAGTATTATTAATAGAGGAACGACAGCAATATCTTGAAATAGCAGTACACCTACGGCCAATTGCCCTCGGCGCTGATTAAGCTCACCTGTTTCTTTTAATAACTTGACCACTACAGCCGTTGAAGAAAGCGCCATAATTGTGCCAATGGTAAAACTGGTGAGTAAGGAAAAGTCTAAACAATATAAAATAATAATGAAGAGTAAACTGGTTATACCTACTTGCAGCGAGCCCAGTCCAAATACTAGGTTTCGCATTGCCATTAGCCGCGAAATAGAAAACTCTAATCCTAAACTAAATAACAAAAACACAATTCCAAGCTCTGCTACAAACTCTATTTCGTGAGATTGTGCCAACCAGCCAATGCCATGACTACCGGCTAAAACCCCAGTTGCTAGGTACGCTAAAATAGGCGGCAAGCCAATGCGTTTAAAAAACCACACAAACAACACTGCCGCTACTAATAAGCCAAAAATTTGAGCATTAATACTTTGCAAATGCAGCCTCGCGTTTAAATTAAACTAGTAGCTTGTAAGTAAATATAACAACCATCTGTTTTTCATGCAATTTTAAAATATGGCACAAAAATCGCTTAGTTACTGCAAAGCAACACCCTCGGGGGAGATTTTAGTGGAAAACGTCCATATTTTGACGCAGCGTGTGTCTGGTCGCGGTGATTTTTTGCCGTTTTCGGCCGAACATACACAAATAAACGAGTCTGCGGCAACGCATGATCTTGTTACAGAGCTACAAACTAGCCTAGTAATAGAAGATGTTTTAGCTATATATGCAAAATTTGCAAAGCAATTGCTAAATTTTTCTGGATTACAGTTCCAATCAACCTTAGGTACAGCTCAAACTTCAGATAGCAATACCGATAATACTCCATATATCTTTGATCTATCTATTGAGAAAGATCATTTAGGCCAGCTAATTTATTTTAGTAAATTTCCGCTTGGTCAAGCAATTGAGAAAAAACTAAATATTTTACATACTGCGCTGGTTTATCCACTTCGCAATGCGATGATGTATAGCCGTGTACTAAAACTTGCCACAAAAGATGCATTAACAGGTTTAAACAACCGTAGTCAATTTAATGACTTTTTGCTGCAAAAGCTCGAAAACTGTCGCCGTTACCAGCGCCCATTTAGTTTAATGCTGCTTGATTTAGATAACTTTAAACAAGTTAATGACAACTTTGGTCATAAAATTGGTGACGATACACTTAAAGAATTTTCAAAAGTACTGTGTAGCAGCATACGCGGTACCGACTCAGTATTTAGATTTGGTGGTGATGAGTTTGCTCTACTCATTGAAGACCCTGAGTTTACAACTAACAAGGTCGTCGCTGAGCGCATAATGTGCTTAGTCAGAAAATCGCCATTAATGTCTAAATACAAAGTAACAACCAGCGTTGGTTTTACTTTAGCTAACAGCCAAGATAGCGAAACCGAAATTTTTGCTCGAGCCGATAAAGGTTTGTACAAAGCAAAAGCATCTGGCAGAAACTGCGCAAAAGCTTATTAATATTTGCTTAAATTAATTAAATAAAAAAGCCTAGCTTCCCCCGCTAGGCTTTTTTATTGCTAAAAATCCAATACTAAGGTTTTGCACTCACCAATTTATAAATAAACAAAGCAGCACAAAAGCCAAAAAAGAATCCACTAATTAAATTAAGTAATGCGGTAATAGTAGCAAGTGGTGTAAATAATACTAAAAGTAGTGGGAGGCTCACGCCTAAAATAAAAAACAATCCCCCCTTACCTAACCAGTAAGCCAATAAAAGTGCTGCAGATACAACCCCACCCACTACTGCATAGCCTAACGTTACAATATTTAACTCAAGTAAAACATTAGCGATAACAGCAATAACTGCGGTTATTAGCATACCCATAGGCGCTTTAGTCACTAACGACAAACCAACATGCGGCTGCTTACTCATTTATTTACACTCCCAAAAAACACCATTTTCATCAACATGCTTAGCACTCATAAAATAACCAACCACTTGCACTAATTCATCATTATAAAAAATAAGCGGCACACTGGCGCGCAGCCAAGGCGCTATTTTTGCATCTTTAAACCAATGTTTTACGGTATTGCTACCCGGCTTTTTAAGTGGTTTTATACGTGCGCTATTACAATTAAAGCGCACTGTTACTTGTTCGTTTTTGTTTGGAGGCCTTACTCCGCAGCCATTGGATTTAATTAGTAAACGCCCGTCTGCAAGTTTTAACTCTGAATGATTGAGCTCAATATAATTAAGCTCAGCATCTGTTAATTCTGCACTTGGTGTTACAAAGTACAAATAACCTTGATGACGACGTATTTGTCCATCAGTTAAATCAATACGCATTTGCGCGTCATTTTTTGCATTAACTGCTTGATTAATAATTTGTTCAAGTTGCTTTTGCGATGGCATCACTTGCGTAAATAATGCAAGCCACGCACGTACTATATTTGCAATTCGCGCTGCACTGTATTCGCTTACTTGATTAACGCACAGTGCTTGATACTCGTTAATACACTTATTTAAATCGAGCTGTGTATATTCATCAAGTAGTGTTTGCTGTTGCTGTAGCAACTCAATACTTCGTGCAGTACATTGCTCAAACCCATTAAAGCGCTCAGCTAACACCGGTACTATTTTTGAGCGTAAAAAGTTACGGTCAAAACTTTCATCTGTATTAGAGTCATCGGTTATGTGGTTAATGCTAAACTGCGCTGCAAAGGCTTCTATATCGCTGCGCGCTACATTTAACAATGGTCTAAAACATACGCGACCACTTTGAAGTAAACGCGCTTGGTGCATTGCGCCAAGCCCTTTTAAACCCGAACCTCGCTTTAAGCGCAGCAAAAATGTTTCTACTTGGTCGTTTAAATGCTGGCCCAGTAAAATAATACTGCCTTTTGGACTTAGTTCATCAAGTGCTTTGTAACGGGCGTCACGTGCTTGGGCTTCAAGGCTTGTACGCGATTGTTGCTCAATAACTACTTTCGCGGCTTCAAAGGACACATTAAGCTCTCTGCACAAATTTTGGCAAAAGCGTTGCCAATCATCAGCATACTGGCTCAAACCATGGTGTACATAGATAGCCGATATATTAATTGCAGGGTTATCTGCTTTTAAAGTACGCATTAAATGCAGCAACACCACCGAATCAACACCACCAGAAAGCGCAACTGTAAAAACAGTATTGCCTTGCTCAATATAGCTATTTAGTGATTTTTTTAATTGCTGATAAATTGCTGATGTATGCATATGGGCGCACTTTTATATAAAAACTCTGAACATTTTAAAGCAAAAAAGCCGCATAAGCGGCTTTTTTTTAACATTTAATGTGTTTAGCAATAACCAAACGACATTAAACGTTTGTAACGTTGATCAAGCATTTCTTCAAGCGTAAGCGCTTGTAGGTCTGCTAAGTCACGTTTAAGGCGAACTTTTAAGTTACGTGCCATCGCATCGTAATTGCGGTGCGCGCCACCTAGAGGTTCATCAATTAAGTTACTGATTAAGTCTAGCTCTTTAACACGCTCTGCGGTTACACCCATTGCTTCTGCTGCAAGTGGTGCTTTGTCGGCACTTTTCCAAAGAATAGACGCACAACCTTCAGGCGAAATTACAGAGTAAGTACTGTATTGCAACATGTTAACTCTGTCGCCAACACCAATCGCTAATGCACCACCTGAACCGCCTTCGCCAATAACCGTACATATTGTCGGCACTTTAAGTGTCGCCATTACTTTTAAGTTACGCGCGATTGCTTCAGATTGACCACGTTCTTCAGCGCCAACACCTGGGTATGCACCCGGCGTGTCGATAAAGGTCATGATTGGCATTTTAAAACGCTCAGCCATTTCCATTAAGCGTAATGCTTTACGGTAACCTTCTGGCTTTGGCATACCAAAGTTACGTTTAATTTTTTCAGCAGTGTCACGGCCTTTTTGTTGGCCAATAACCATTACTGGTTCGCCATCTAAACGCGCAACGCCACCTAAAATAGCCGGATCGTTGGCAAATGTACGATCGCCAGAAAACTCGTCAAATTCCGTGAAAATGCGCTCGATATAATCTCGAGTGTAAGGACGCAACGGATGACGTGCTAACTGTGATACTTGCCAGGCGCCTAAATTAGAAAAAATCTCCTGTTTTTGCTTGGCGCTTTTTTCTTTTAATTTGCTGACTTCCTCTTCTAACTCAAGGTCTAATTCGCCAGCGCGGCTTATATTTTGTAATTCTTCAATTTTTGCTTCTAATTCTGCAATTGGAAGCTCAAAATCAAGATAATTGAGGCTCATGCTCTAAACTACCTAATTAGTTAAATTCTAGTTCTACGTCTTGCGCCGCCATGAGTGATAACTTATGAATTAAGTCGTCACTTGGCGTAACACACCATTCGATCCCAAGAGTTAATTGCGCCAACGCATCTGGACGTTGGTAATAAACCTTGATCGGACACGTTCCCATTTTATAGGGTTCGAGTACTTTTTGTAATTTATCGAAGAAACCTGCCTCGACTTGCACCATGTTCAGCGTCATTTTAATCGCTTTAATGCGTTTTTCACGCGCTTGAGCAATGGTGTTTATTTCTCTGGCGGTCATTGTAATACCACCGGAGAAGTTATCAAAGCTGACCTGTCCAGATATTACCAAGATATTGTTAACTTGGAGCATATCTTGGTACTTTTCAAACTCGTCTGAATACAAGCGTACATCAATCCGTGCACTCTTGTCATCTAAAGTTACTAAGGCCCAACGATTTCCTTTTTTATTAATTAATACCCTAGAGGCAATCACTAAACCAGCAGCGGTTGCAAACACATCACGGTTAGTGGGCTGTAAATCAACTATTTTTCCGCTGGTATAATGCTTAAGTTCGCGGCGGTACTGATTTATCGGATGCCCAGTTAAATAAAGGCCTAGCGTTTCTTTTTCGCCTTCTAACCACTCGTTATCGGTGAGTCCTGTGGCTTTAATAAAGGCTTGTTCAACCTCATCAGGCTCGGTGGCTAATAAACCAAACAAATCACTTTGCCCTAACAGCTCCGCTTTGTTGTGTTGGTCAGCCGCACGCATTGCATCCTTTAAGCTAGCTAGTAATGTAGCACGCCCAGGTTGTGTTTTTTCTGGCCCTAACTTATCAAGTGCACCTGAATAAATTAATTTTTCGGTTACGCGTTTATTTACGCGTTTTAAGTCCACTCGAGCACAAAAATCGAATAAATCTTTAAATGGGCCCCCTTTCGCACGCGCTTCTAGTATTGCATCAACCGGTGCTTCACCCACGCCTTTAATTGCGCCAATGCCGTAAACAATTTCGCCTTGCAGGTTTACTGTAAACTTAAACTCGCCTGCATTTACGTCTGGCGGCAATAAGGTGAGCTTCATGTTTTCACATTCATCCACCAAAATAACTATTTTGTCGGTGTTATCCATATCGGCCGACATAACCGCAGCCATAAACTCTGCAGGATGATGCGTTTTCATCCACAGCGTTTGATACGATACTAATGCATATGCCGCTGAGTGAGATTTATTAAAACCATAACCTGCGAACTTTTCTACCAGATCGAAGATTTTTATCGCGAGTTCGCCGTCAATGCCGTTATTTCTTGCGCCATCTTCAAACGTTGAACGCTGCTTTGCCATTTCTTCGGGTTTTTTCTTACCCATTGCCCGGCGAAGCATATCGGCGCCGCCTAGCGTATAACCTGCTAGTACTTGCGCTATTTGCATTACTTGTTCTTGATACAAGATAATGCCGTACGTTGGCTCGAGTATTGGTTTTAAGCTTTCGTGCTGATACTGTGCGTCTGGGTATGATATTTCTTCTCGGCCCAGTTTTCGGTCGATAAAGTTATCTACCATGCCTGATTGCAGCGGACCTGGGCGGAACAAGGCCACCAATGCAATCATATCTTCAAAGCTATCGGGCTTTAACCGGCGTACTAAGTCTTTCATACCGCGCGATTCTAGCTGAAATACAGCGGTCGTTTCGGCGCGAAGTAGCAACTCAATACTTTTTTTATCATCCAGTGGAATGGTGTTTATATCAACGAGGTCTTTACCTTGGCGCTTCATGCGCACGTTGGTCATATCGACAGCCCACTGTAATATAGTCAGTGTACGCAAACCCAAGAAATCGAACTTAACTAAGCCTGCGGTTTCTACGTCATTTTTATCAAACTGTGTTACCGGAAACTTACCTTCGTCATCACAATAAAGCGCAGAAAAGTCGGTAATTGTCGTTGGCGATATTACTACGCCACCCGCATGTTTACCGGCGTTACGTGTACACCCTTCGAGGATACGACACATATCGATTAAATCTTTTACTTCATTGTCGCCATCGTAGGCTTCTTGCAAGCGTGGTTCTATATCAAACGCTTTGGCAAGTGTCATCCCAGGATCGCCTGGAATCATTTTTGAAATACGATCGACAAACCCGTAAGGATGCCCAAGCACTCGCCCTACATCGCGTATTACCGCTTTTGCAGCCATGGTGCCAAAGGTAATAATTTGCGATACGGCATTACGCCCATACAAAGCCGACACGTGATCAATTACTTCGTCTCGTCTGTCCATACAAAAATCGACGTCGAAATCGGGCATTGATACACGTTCAGGATTCAAAAATCGCTCAAACAGCAAGTCGAATTCGAGTGGATCCAAATCGGTAATTTTAAGTGCGTACGCAACCAATGAACCTGCACCTGAACCACGGCCAGGTCCAACAGGAATATTGTTATCTTTACTCCACTGAATAAACTCCATTACGATTAAGAAGTAACCTGGGAATCCCATTTGGTTAATTACGCCAAGCTCTATATCTAGTCGCTCATCGTATTCAACACGTTTTACTTTTCGCTCTTCTTCATCGGGGAATAAAAACTGTAGTCGCTCTTCAAGGCCGTCTTCTGATACCTTAACTAAAAACTCATCAATCTTAAGTGAGCCAGTTGGGTAATCAGGTAAAAAGTAAGTCCCTAGCTGAACAGTTACATTACAACGTTTAGCTATCTCTACTGTGTTTTGTAGCGCCTCAGGTATATCGCAAAACAACTCAGCCATCTGCTCTGATGTTTTTAGATATTGTTCTTCAGAAAATCGCTTCGGCCTGCGTTTATCGTCAAGCGTGTAGCCGTCAAAAATGGCAACACGAATTTCGTGCGCTTCAAAGTTTTCTGGCTTTAAAAACACCACTTCGTTGGTCGCTACAACAGGTAACTGCTCTTTGGTAGCAAGCTCTACCGCCATGTGTAAGTAGTCTTCTTCAAGCGGTCGATTGGTTCGAACAAGCTCAAGGTAGTAGTTATCGCTAAAATGCTGCTTATAAAAGCTAACTACCGACTCAATTACACTCGGGTTATTTTTTAATAACGCTTTACCTAAATCACCGTCTTTAGCGCCCGAGAGAATAATTAAGCCGGTTTTATGTTCCACCAGCCATTCTCGATCAATCACTGGGCGATGAAACACATGCCCACGTTGATACGCTTTAGATATTAATAAGGTAATATTTTTATAGCCGTCGTTGTCTTTGGCTAATATGGTTAAGCGGCTTGGCTCGTCAGGAAATTCTGGGCTACGAACCCAAAAGTCAGCACCCACAATCGGTTTAATGCCGGCGTTATGCGTTGCGCCATAAAAACGTACTAAACCACAAAAGTTCATTTGATCGGTAATCGCAATGGCTGGCATTTGCAGCTCTTGCGCTTTTGCGACTATTGGCTTTGTTTTAGCAAGGCCATCAACCATCGAAAAGTCTGAATGAACTCTTAAATGAACAAAATCAGGAGCAGCCATGCTTAGCCCTCACCATTGGCTTGCGCCAAAACGCGCTGAACAGGTTTAAAACTTTTACGATGCTCGTCAATTGCGCCGTACTGCTCAAGCGCTGCAAAATGTGCTTTAGTCGGGTACCCTTTATGCCCTGCAAAGCCATATTCTGGGTGGCGCTTATCGAGTTCAATCATTTCGTCATCGCGCGCTACTTTGGCTAAAATAGATGCCGCTGAAATTTCGGCCACTAAGCTATCGCCTTTCACAACAGCTTGCGCGGGAATCGTGAGTTTTGGTAAGCGATTACCATCTATAAATACAAATTCTGGTTGTGTGCTTAACGCCTCTACTGCGCGGGTCATGGCAAGCATAGTTGCGTGCAGAATATTTAATTCATCAATCTCTGTTGGATTGCAGCGGCCGTATGCGTAACACAATGCTTTTTCTTTTATTTCAATCGCAAGCGCTTGGCGTTTTTTATCTGTTAATTTTTTAGAATCGGCTAAGCCTGCAATAGGTTTTGAAGGGTCTAAAATAACGGCGGCAGTAACTACGTCGCCAACAAGTGGGCCGCGACCTACTTCATCTACACCGGCAATTAAGGCTACGTTGGGTCTATCAATTTGCATTTATTAACTCCGCCACAGCATTAGCTGCTTGTTCGCTGGCATTTAATCTAATTTTTTCGTGAATAGCTAAAAAGCGTGCTTTTAGCTCAATGTTATCGGTATTAAGCATTGGGGTAAGCGCATTGGTTAAATTAGCCACGTTACACTCGCTTTGTAAAAACTCAGGGACTAACTCTTCGTCTGCTAATAAATTAGGCAGCGAAAAGTACTTTATATTAAACGTAAATAAGGTTTTAAAAATCCAATAGCTCAACGGCTTTATTTTATAACCCACTACCATTGGCTTTTTATAAAGCATACCTTCAAGTGTGGCAGTGCCCGACGCTAATAAAATAGCATCGGCGGCTTGCATCGCTAATTTTGATTGCCCATCAAGCAGGTTAACATTAAGGTTTGGCGCGGTAGAGTTTAATATATCAGTAAACTGCGCTTTGCGTTTCTCATTAACCAATGGCACCACAATTTTAAGATTGGGGTTTTTAGCTTGCAGCTCTGCAGCAGTTTTAATATAAGTTTCGCTTAGTAAACCAACTTCAGAGCCTCTACTACCTGGTAGTAACGCCAGTACTTTGTCATCAAGGCTTAAGCCTAATTCTGCACGTGCTTTAGTATCGTCGTGCTCAAGCGCTATATCGTCAGCCAAGGTATGCCCTACAAATGTACATGGCACTTGGTGCTTATCGTAAAATTCTTTTTCAAATGGTAATAACGCCAACACTAAGTTAGTCGCTGCACTTATTGTATGTATACGCTTTTCGCGCCACGCCCAAACAGATGGGCTTACATACTGTACGGTTTTAATGCCCATATCTTTAAGTGGCTTTTCAACGCGTAAGTTAAAATCGGGTGCGTCTATACCTATAAATACATCAGGTGGGTTATCTACAAAATGCTGCACGAGTTGTTTACGTATTTTAAGCAACCGCGGCAAACGCCCAAGTACCTCAACAAGCCCCATTACCGAAAGCTCATCCATGTCGTAAAGTGTTTTACAGCCTTGCGCTTGCATTTTAGGCCCTGCTATCCCTTCAAAAATAGCATCCGGGAAGTGCTTTTTAAGGGCTTTAATTAAGCCTTCGCCTAAAATATCGCCCGACAGTTCACCTGCCACAATACCAATTCGTAGTTGTTTTTTATCTTTATTCATTTGATTTTATTTCACAAGTAAACCAGGCGTTCATGAGGATTAGTTTACCGTGTTTTACTGTTTGGTTAAACGCTTTAAATAACTGGTTTTTTATCACCTAAGTTAAGGCTTTATGTTGTTTGTTTTTAATACTGATGTAGCATAGGAAATATATTAAGTTTTACTAATATGTATGTTGACAAAAATTGCACAAAAGTAAATACTATCACAAACTTTCAGTAATTACTGAAAGTTCATTAAAGCTTAACTTTGCCAATTAAATGTTGCCCTGTTAATCCGTCACTCTCAAGGAGCCAATAATGATAGATGAAACCTTTGTGGATCTATCGCGATTACAGTTTGCTGTTACCGCTCTCTTTCATTTCTTATTCGTACCGTTAACGATAGGTATGACCTGGATTTTAGTTATTATGGAATCGGTTTATGTAATGACCGGTCGCGAAATTTATCGTGATATGACTAAGTTTTGGGGAAAATTGTTTGGTATTAACTTTGCAATTGGTGTGGCCACAGGCCTTACCATGGAGTTTGAGTTTGGTACTAACTGGTCTTATTACTCGCATTACGTAGGTGATGTTTTTGGGGCTCCCCTTGCTATTGAAGGTTTAATGGCATTCTTTTTAGAATCGACCTTTGTTGGCATGTTCTTTTTAGGGTGGGACAGACTCTCTAAACGCCAGCATTTAGGTGCAACCTTTTTAATGGCCATTGGTACTAACATGTCGGCGCTGTGGATTTTGATTGCCAACGGTTGGATGCAAAACCCGGTAGGTGCTGAGTTTAACTATCAAACTATGCGCATGGAAATGACCAGCTTTGCAGAGCTTGTGTTTAACCCTGTAGCACAAGTTAAGTTTATTCATACTGTATCGGCAGGTTATGTAGCTGCATCAATGTTTGTATTGGGTATAAGCAGTTGGTACATATTAAAAGGCCGCGACCTTGCATTTGCTAAGCGTTCGTTTTCGGTCGCTTCTGGTTTTGGTTTAGCGTCAATTTTATGTGTAATTTTACTCGGCGACGAATCAGGCTACGAAGTAGGCGAAGTTCAAAAAGTAAAACTGGCAACAATTGAAGCCGAATGGCATACAGAAGAAGCCCCAGCTGCGTTTACCGCATTTGGTTTCCCTGATTCAGAAGAGCAAGTAACACATGCTGCGGTTAAAATACCTTACGCACTTGGGTTAATTGCAACTCGCTCGCTCGATGAGCAAGTAACCGGTATTAACGACCTAGAAAAACAACACGAAGTACGAATCCGTAACGGTATGATAGCTTATAAATACCTTACAAAACTCAGAAACGGTGAAGACACGCCTGAAAATATAGCGACATTTAATACCCTAAAAGATGATTTAGGTTATGGCTTGCTACTTAAGCGCTACACACCTGATGTTGTAGATGCTACCGAAGATCAAATTCAAAAAGCCGTTAAAGACTCTTTCCCTAAAGTAGGCCCTATGTTTTGGTCATTTAGGATTATGGTTGCCTGTGGTGTAGCGATGCTTGGTGTATTTATATTGGCATTTTACTACAACGCACACCGCGTGATTGAGCAAAAGCGCTGGTTGTTATGGGCTGCTGTATTGAGCATTCCACTACCTTGGATAGCTATTGAATTTGGCTGGATAGTTGCTGAATATGGTCGCCAACCTTGGGCTATATCTGAAATACTGCCGACCTTTTTAGCCACGTCGTCACTAACAATAAACGACATTCTAATTAGCTTAACTGGATTTATTGTTTTCTACACTGGTTTAGCCATTGTTGAAGGCTGGCTGATGATCCGTTTTGTTAAGCAAGGGCCGAGCTCGCTGCATACAGGTAAATATCATTTTGAGTTACCAAACAAAGCTGAGCAAACTGAAGGAGAGCAATCATGATTTTTGATTATGAAACATTAAAAATGCTTTGGTGGTTGATCATTGGTGTGCTGCTTATTGGCTTTGCTATTACCGATGGCATGGATATGGGCGTTGCTATGTTGCTTCGCCTAGTTGGTAAAACAGATTCAGAGCGCCGCACAGTAATAAACACAATTGGCCCGCATTGGGACGGTAACCAAGTATGGTTTATAACCGCAGGCGGTGCGTTGTTCGCAGCGTGGCCTATGGTTTATGCCGCTGCATTTTCGGGCTTTTACTTTGCCATGATGTTAGTACTATTTGCCTTGTTTTTTAGACCACTTGGGTTTGATTACCGTAGTAAAGTAGATTCAAAACGCTGGCGTAATAACTGGGATTGGGGCTTGCTTGCAGGCAGCGCAATTCCGGCATTAGTTTTTGGTGTTGCATTTGGTAACTTATTTTTAGGCGTACCGTTTAATATTGATAACCTAATGCGTGTTAGCTACCAAGGCTCATTTTTTGGCTTGCTTAACCCATTTGGATTACTTGCAGGTTTGATTAGTATTACCATGTTAGTTGCTCATGCTGGTATGTGGTTACAACTTCGTACAGCAACTGTAGTAGCAGAGCGTTCAGGTCAATATGGTCGCTACTCTCTAATTGCATTTATTGTATTATTTGCAGCTGCTGGTTTTTGGGTTGCTAATTTAACGGGTTACCAAATTGTATCTATGCCTGATACGCAAAGCCACGCAGACCCTTTAGCTAAAGTAGTAACAACAGCGCAAGGTGCATGGTTAAGTAATTACAGCGATCGTCCGTGGACAATGACCTTCCCTATATTAGCGTTTGCAATGGCATTAAGTGCTCTTATATTTTCTAAATTGAATAAGCCAGCACTTGGGCTTATTTCAACAAGCTTAATGTTAGTAGGCGTAATTATGACGGCAGGTGTTTCACTGTTCCCATTTATTATGCCATCAAGCAATAATCCTAATATTAGCTTAACAATTTGGGATGCGGTATCGAGCCATAGAACGCTCAATGTAATGTTTGTTGCAGTATCTATTTTTGTACCACTTATTTTAACCTACACCACATGGTGTTACGTAAAAATGTGGCGCAGAGTGACAGTTGAAGAAATTGAAAATAACACTCACGGTAGCTATTAAGGAGACTAAACTATGTGGTATTTCGCTTGGATTTTAGGTGTACTTTTGGCCTGTACCTTAGGTGTAATAAATGTAATGTGGTACGAGTTTCATCAAAATAAAAACAGCATTGCTGATGATGAACAACCTATGCATGATTTATTAAACGAGGCTAACTCGGCTAAAGATGACGACTAACCCTCGACCAGATCGCGCGCAGCAGCAGTCACTGCGCGCTTTTTTAAAGTTACAAAGTAAACCCGCTGCAGTGTGGTTAAAGTTAAGCATTGCACTGGGGACTTTTAACGCATTACTAATGATTGCAGGCGCCTATTTATTGGCTCAAGCTATTCACAATGTAATGTTTGAAGGCAGTAGTTTAAGCAGCGTTACATATTTACTGTGGCCGCTAGCTGGTATTATTTTACTACGTGCAATATTTTTAGCATTAAGCGAACGCTTGAGTGCATATGCTGCACTTAAAATAAAATCGGCTATGCGCCAAACACTTCTAAATAAGCTCAGCTTACTTGGGCCAAGCTATATAGAACAACACGGCCAAGGCGCTACACTCAATACCTTACATAATGGTGTAGAAGCTCTTCACGACTATTATGCTAAATACCTACCAGGTGCTGCTTACAGCGCGCTTATTCCGCTGGCAATATTGGTTGTTATTTTTCCGACAGATTACAAAGCTGGGCTGATATTTTTATTAACCGCCCCGCTCATTCCTTTTTTCATGATTTTAGTAGGCTCTAAAGCAGAGGCACTAAATCAAAAGCGTTGGAAACAACTTGCTGTACTGGGCAATTACTTTTTTGACCGCGTACAAGGTCTAACTCAACTCAAGCTATTTAATGCAACACGTACCGAGCTTAAACAAATAGCTAAAATTTCAGATGATTTTAGACATGCAACACTCGATGTTTTAAAAATCGCGTTTTTATCATCATTTGCACTTGAGTTTTTAGCCACTATTAGCGTGGCATTAGTCGCAGTAATTATTGGTTTTAGACTGTTTTTTGGCACTCTTGATTTTGCAACCGGCTTTGTAGTGCTACTTTTAGCACCTGAATTTTATTTGCCACTGCGCCAATTAGGTAGCCATTACCATGCACGCTTACAGGGGATTAGTGCCGCCGCCGATATGGTTGCTATTTTAAACGCTCCACTGCCAAGTGACGAAAATGCGTTAGTGACTACAACCACGCCTGAAAATAATTTAACTTTAAACACAATTAACTCAATAAGTATTATCGACCTTAATTTTATATACCCTGATAGTAACGAAGGGATTAAAAATATAAATTTAACATTGCCTAATAAAGGCTTAATTGCGGTAGTAGGCAGTAGTGGCTCAGGTAAAAGTACCCTGTTTGATTGCCTATTAGGGTTTCACCCCGAGGTGATTAACCACCTATCTATTAATGGGCAGAATTTAAGCACAACCGATATTACTTACCTGCAAAATAACATTGCATGGATACCGCAAAAAGCGACGCTGTTTTACGACACCATTGCTGCCAACATTAAATTGGCCAAACCAAATGCCACTCAACAAGAGCTTGAACATGCTGCAAAGCAAGCGGGTGTGCTTGAATTTATAAATACCCTACCCGATGGTTTTAAAACATTAATAGGTGAGCAAGGTGAAGGGCTTTCTGGTGGCCAAAAGCAACGCATCGCACTGGCACGTGCATTTATAAAACAAGCGCCAGTCTTAGTGCTTGATGAGCCTACAGCGCATCTTGATAGCCAAACTGAGCAGCTTATTCAAGATGCCATTAATGAATACGCAAAAAATAACTTAGTGTTAGTCATTGCTCATAGACTCAATACCGTTAAACACGCCAGTAATATAATTGTTATGCACGATGGAAAAATAGCTGAGCAAGGACACTTTGAAGAACTTGCAGCGCAAAATGGTGCATTTTCAAATTTACTCAAAACAGCTGAGCAAGGAGTAATGCATGACTAACTTTATTCGCTTATTAAAGCTTTGCGCTCCTCATTACAAAGCAATGCTACTAGGCACGTTTTTAGCGACGATTACGGTATTAGCCAATGTAGGTTTACTGGCTATATCTGGCTGGTTTTTAGCATCAATGGCCGCTGCAGGTATTGCCGGCGTGCAAATGAACTACTTTACTCCAGCAGGAACGATTCGATTTTTAGCAATTGTACGAACTGCGTCGCGCTATGGCGAGCGTTTGGTTACTCATAACGCCACGTTTTTATTACTAAGTGAAATACGCACGAATGTATTTGCAACGTTAAGTAAGCTTAACAATGTTGATTTAGCAATGAGCCGCAGCGCTGATTTAGTTAACCGATTACAAAACGATGTAGATGCTCTCGACAAGTTTTATTTAAACGTTTTACTGCCTATGCTGGTCGCTCTTTTAAGTGTGCCAATCATCATGCTGTTTATGTCGGCCTATAATGGTAACGTCGCCCTTATTTGCTTTACTGGCATTATACTTATTGGCGTAGTTATACCTGCCCTACTCAGCGCAAAGCTCACTAAAAACAGCCATAAAGAAACGCAGCTTAGTGCGCAACTTCGCTCTGAACTTTCAGATACACTTACAGGGCTAAGAGAGTTGAGTATTTATCAAGCTCGTTCGCAGCAGCTTAATAAGTGCGATGAATTAAGCGAGCAATACAATCATCAATTATTTATTCGCCACAAAGCACTGGCAAACTCAGATGGGTTAAGCTTGTTAGTTGTTCAATTAGCCATGCTTGCTAGCATAGTCACCATAGTCCCGTTGGTTTACGCCAATACTATGGTAAATGTAGAACTTGCTATGTTAAGCCTGTTTGTACTGGCAAGTTTTGAGAGTGTATTACTACTTCCTAATGCGTTTATTGAGCTTCCTAACGTTTTAAAAGCAGCAGAGCGGTTATTTACGCTTGAAGATAAAGCAGCTAACTCGCAAGATAAAAATGCAATTATAGAGACAAATGAAAGCTTTAGCGCGCAAAATAACACATTGGCACTTAACAATATTAGCTACCAATATGGAGAACAAACAGCACTAACTGATGTTAGCTTTGAGCTAATGCCTCAGCAAAAAGTAGCGATTGTTGGCAGAAGCGGCAGCGGTAAAACAACGCTTGTAAATTTACTGACTGGTTTATGGCCCTTGCAACAAGGTAGCATTACTCTAAATAATCAAAATAGTGTTGTTAACTTACATTCATTAAATAGCGATATACGCGCAAACGTTATAAATATACTCGCTCAGCAGCACCATATTTTTGATGGCACGTTAAGTGAAAATTTACGTTATGCAGCGCCGAATGCTACTAAAGAGCAAATGATTGAAGCGCTCTCATTAGCGCAATTAAGCCCATGGTTTAATGAGCTAAAAGAAGGTTTAAAAACACGATTAGGTACTGGTGGACGTAACGTATCGCAAGGCCAATCTAGGCGTATAGCCATTGCGCAAGCGTTACTTAAAAACCCGGCTATTTTAGTCCTTGATGAACCAACAGAAGGCCTTGATAATCAATCTAAGCAAGGTGTAATGCAAGCAATTATGCATGTTATGAACAACGCGAGTGTACTAACAATTACGCACGATCCCGCCCTACTTGCTCAAATGGATAATGTGGTATGGTTAGAAGACGGTAAAGTAGTTGCACAAGGCTCTCATAAAGAGCTCAGTAGCGCTTATCCAGATTATGTGGCACTAACTACCCGGTTTTAATACCTTTACAGACACGTCAATAACGCCGACTTTAGGGTCGGCTATCTTTTTAAACATACTCTTTGATAAATCAATAATACGACCTCGCACATACGGGCCTCTATCGTTAATTCTTACCGTGACTGATTTGTTATTAGCGAGGTTGGTAACAATCACTTTAGTACCAAAATCAAATTCTAAATGGGCTGCTGTTGCAGCTTGTTGGCTAAAGCGCTCTCCATTAGCGGTTGTTCTCCCGTGGTATTTATCAGCATAAAAAGATGCTTTACCAACTTGAGTAACTTCTCCAGTAGATGATTTAACAATAGGCTGGCTACTACAAGCGGCTAAAACTGAAGTAATAAAAAGAGTAAAAATTAACTTAGATAAACGCATAGGATGGCTTTTATTATAAAAATTAGGCGCATACTAACTTGGGTAGCCTGAGTATTAACTGAATTAGCTTAAAAGCAGGACAATAAAAAACCACCTTCGATTTATCATCTAGGGTGGTTTTTTAATGCTTAAAGCAAAGCCTGTAATTACCTTACAATACCGCGCTCTGAGTTTTTCACAAAATCGACCATCAATTTCACAGCAGGATACTTTGCAGCATCTTCACTAAGCGATTCAATAGCTTCTTCAGCACCTAAGCTCTTACGGTAAAATGCTTTGTATGCACGGCGTACAGCCATAATTTCATCACTTTCGAAACCACGACGTTTCATGCCTTCTTTATTGATAGCGGCAGGACCCGCTGGCATACCAATAGTAGTAACAAATGGCGGTACATCTTTGTTAACACCCGAATACATACCAATAAATGCATGGTCACCAATTTTACAAAACTGATGAACACCCGAATTACCACCTAAGATAACCCAGTCACCTACATGTACATGGCCGGCTACACTTGCGTTGTTAGCAAAAATCACGTTATCGCCAATTACCGCGTCATGTGCAACGTGTGTATAAGCCATAAATAAATTATTACTACCAATTTTAGTAACGCCTTGATCTTGAATTGTTCCACGGTGAATTGTGGCACATTCGCGGATAACGTTGTTATCACCCATGATCAAGGTAGTTGGCTCGTTGTTGTATTTTTTGTCTTGGCAGGCTTCGCCTACAGACGCAAACTGAAAAATATGGTTGCCAGAACCGATTGTAGACGGTCCTTTAACAACAACGTGAGATTCAATAATACAGTTATCACCGATAACAACATCATTGCCAATATAACTATATGGACCAACTGAGACATTGTTGCCTAGTTTAGCGCCAGGTTCGATTATTGCTGTAGAATGGATCACTATTAAAACTCTCTTCTCGCACACATAATTTCGGCACTACATACTATTTTGCCGTCGACTCTAGCTTCTGCAGCAAACTTCCAAATGTTGCGACGTTCTTTTAAAAACTCAACATGAAGATGCATTGTATCGCCAGGAATTACAGGTTGTTTAAAACGTGCATTATCAACAGCTGCAAACAAATATAATTCGTTTTCGCTACGATTTTCTACTGTTTTAAAACCTAATAAACCTGTAGCTTGCGCCATTGATTCTAATATTAGCACACCAGGAAAAATTGGCTGATTTGGAAAGTGCCCAGTAAAAATTGGTTCGTTTATAGAAACATTTTTAATAGCATGTAAAGACTTGCCAGGTGTAAAATCAATAACACGATCAATTAATAGCATCGGGTAGCGGTGCGGTAATAAAGCTAAAATTTCTTGAATATCAAGGCTATTTAATTCGTTTGCCAAAATAGCATCCTTATTAGTGTTCAACGTTGTGACTTAGCCAATGCTTCGAGCGCTTTAAGACGAGATTTCATGTCTGAAAGGTTACGCAAGTGAGCTATTGATTTACGCCATTCTTTGTTAGTTGTATGGGGCATACCAGATGAGTAAATACCTGGTTCGGTGATTGATTTTGTCACCATACTCATGCCAGTAATTATAACACCATCACATACAGACATGTGACCATTAATTGCAACCATGCCACCAATTTGACAGTTTTTGCCAATGGTAACGCTTCCTGCAAGCACAGTGCAGCCCGCAATTGCGGTGCCTGAATTAACTTCAACGTTGTGCGCTATTTGACACTGATTATCGATAATTACATTGCTATGAATAATGGTATTGTCCAGTGCGCCACGATCAATTGTGGTACTTGCACCTATTTCAACTTTATTGCCTATGATCACAGAGCCAAGCTGAGGTATTTTTACCCACTGCCCGTGCTCGTTCGCATAACCAAACCCATCACTACCTACAACACTATTTGCTTGAAACAAACAATCTGAACCAATTTCAACATCGTGATAAATAGTCACACTAGGCCAAAGCTTAGTGCCAGAACCTATTTTAACACATTCGCCGATAAAACTGTTCGGACCAATTTGCGCGTTGTCACCAATCACTGCATTAGCTTCAATGACTGCGTTAGCACCTATAGCGGCGCTGTCACTAATAATAGCTGTAGGGTGAATAGTAGCGCTTGGATGAATACCTGTAGATGCTGATCGTGGTGTCGTATCCATAAATTGCGCTAATTTTGCGTAACTTACATACGGATTAGCAACAATAACTTTGCTACCACTAAAGTACTCTGCATCGGCTTGGCTTACTATTACAGCGCTAGCTTGAGTGGTCTCAAGTTGCGTGCGATATTTTGAGTTCGCTAAAAATGCAATATGCCCAGAATGGGCATTTGCAAGTGTCGCTATTTTTTTTATTTCTAAAGCGCCATCACCCTGAAGTTCGGCGCCTAGAAGTTCCGCAATTTGCGAAAGCGTATAATTTTGCATAGAGTGATTATTTCTTACTAACAGCGGCTACAACTTTAGATGAAAGATCAGTCACTTCTTTAGGGTTAAAGTAAATTGTTGTGTCTTTTACTTTAACTTCGTCGAAGTCACCATCTTTAGCAATTTCTTCAATTGTTTTGATGATTACGCCTTGAACTTTAGCAAGCTCTTGGTTTTGACGTGCTTTAATTTCTTGCTCTAAAGGACGACCTTGTTCAGCAAGATTTTTTTGCATGCCCTGAATTTTTTCACGTAATGTATCTTTTTGAGCTTGGCTCATAGTGGTACTTTCGCGTTTAAATTTTTCAGCTTCAAAACGAATATCGCCTTGTAACTTTTCAAGCTCTTGACGGCGCTCAGCAAACTCAGTTTGTAAAGACTGTTCAATTTTAGCCATTTGAGGAATTTGCTTGTAGATCTCTTGCATATCAACAATACCTACTTTATGTGCAAGTGCACTCGCAGAAGTACCCATCAATAACGTTGCTAGAACAGCTACTGCCGTTGATTTAAATAATTTAGTCATAAAAAACTCCTTTAAAAAGTGTTACTAATGTTAAAGCTGATGGTTTTCGTATCGTCATCTTCTTCTTTTTGCAATGGATACGCAAAACTGATCAGCATTGGACCCATTGGAGAGATCCACTGTAATGAAAGACCGGTTGACACCCTAAAGCGCATAGGGTCTGAATAGTCATCTAATTTAGCACGCTCATCCGGTGCTAAGTTTTGGAAACGGTCTACATTAAACTCTGTATCCCATACGTTAGCAGCATCAACAAAGAAGCTAGTACGTACAGAACTAGTATTCTCTTCGTCTAAGAATGGTGTAGGAACAATTAACTCCATACCCGCTACTGCTTTAGCATTACCACCAATACGACCTTGTGGTATTAGAATATCAAAGTCTGATGCACCACCAATGCTACCGGTTGTAGTACCGTCTGCACCAGGCGTACCCGGAATAGACTGCGGTATACGCGATACAGCACGTGGTAAAATTGTATTACGGTCAAAGCCACGTAGTTCCATTTCTGTTATACGGAAGTACTCTTGGAACGGAAGTGTTTGCTCATACCCGTTTGTAGAACCATAACCATTACCATAACCAAGCGCCGCACGCGTTGAGAACACCCAGCGGTGATCGTTTGATATAGGCCAGTAAAAACGCGAATCGTAATTAAGTTTAAAATACTGAAGATCAGAGTTAGGCGTTGTTGCTGTTAAGTTTAGCGTTTGACGCGAACCCGCTGTAGGGAATAAACCACGGTTAACGGTAATACGCGACCAACCAACACTCAGCTCATACTTAGTAAAGTCAAAGCCAGCATCTGGGTTATCTGGATCTAAGAATGTTTCACGAAGTACACGCGTTTGCTCGTACTCAGCAATATCCGAAAGTTCTTCTTTAATCCAACGTGCGCCAAAGTTAACACGATTTACTGCATCAATTGGGAAGCCAATATTTGTGCCTAAACCATAACTTTTCGATTTATATTCAACAAGGCTAAATTTACTTGCATCGTAGTTTCTGTAAAAGATACTACTGCCCTGTGATACACCATCTGGCGTAAAATATGGGTCTGTGTACGATAAGCTTAAGCTTTCAGAACCTGTAGACGTATTAAGGTTTAAACCAATTTGGTTACCGGTGCCTAAAAAGTTAGATTCTGTTACACCAATATTAAACTGCAGACCTAAGTAAGAGCCATAAGCAAGGCCAGCATTAAAGCTACCCGCTGATTGCTCTTTCACTGTGAAATCTACATCTACTTGGTCATCCACACCTGGAACAGGCACTACGTTAAAATCAACTTTTTCCATGTAAGGTAAGCGTTGAATTTGTAGTTTTGAACGCTCAAGGTTTTGATTAGATAACCATGCGCCTTCAAGTTGTGTCATTTCGCGGCGTAATACTTCATCAGCGGTGTTTTGGTTACCACCTACAATAATACGACGAACGTATACACGCTTACCTGGATTAACCGATAGTGTTAGTTGTACTTCTTGCTTTTCGTCGTCAATTTCTGGAATTGTACGCACTTCAGCATTCGCGTAACCAAAACGTGCTAGGTAGCTTTTAATAAATTCTTCAGATGACGTAACTACAGAGCCATTATAAAGTTCACCCGCTCTAAGTGGGATAACACTTTTAATTAAGTCTTCACGACCAAGCAAGTCACCAATAAAGTCAAAACCTTTAACTTTATATTTTACGCCTTCAGTTAAGTTAGCTGTAACGTAAACTGATTCACGTTCAGGGCTTACTGATACTTGTGTTGAATCGATATTAAAACGTAGGTAACCACGGTCTAAATAATAACTGCGAATTTTTTCTAAATCGCCTTCAATGGTTTGCTTTTGATAGCGATCGCTACCCATAAACTGCCACCAAGGTAAATCTTGCTGAGATTCAGCAAGCTTTAAAAGTTCTTCATTAGAAAAAAGTTCATTACCCACTAAGTTAATTTGGCGGATAGAAGCAGCATCACCTTCGTCAAACTCTAATTTAAGTTTAACGCGGTTACGTGGCAGCTTAGTAATACTGATATCTACTTTAGCGTTGTACTTACCAATACTGTGAAAAAACTCAACTAAACCTTTTTCGATATTATCGATTACGGTTTTATCAAGTGGTTCACCTTGGCGAATATCTTGCTGATCAAGAGACTCATTAAGCTGCTCGTCTTTAATGTCTTTATTGCCGTCAAACTCAATAAAGCTGATGGTAGGACGTTCCGTTACTTTAAAAATAACGTTGTTGCCATCACGAAGTGCTTTTATGTTGTCAAAGTGCCCAGAACGATAAAGTGACTTTATTGTTTTTGAAATCGTATAGTCATCAACATTATCGCCTACGTTAATAGGAATATGTGTAAGCGCTGCACCAAGTGCTACACGCTGTAAACCTTCAACTTTCAGGTCTTCAACAATAAAGGAGTTTTGGCCTAGGGCTGCAAAACTTGCACCCAATAAACTTGTTATTGCCAAATGTTTTTTTATAGCCATTTTATTATCTTTATCCTTTACAACTGTATTACCGCATAACACCCTACTAGTGGTGCTTTACAATCGTGTTCTAATTAGTAATTTGCCACGCTGTAACTACAAACGCGATACATCATTGAACAAAGCGAAACATGTTAGAAAAATGAGTAACAAGGCACCCACTTTAAAACCAAACTCTTGTGTCTTTTCAGAGACTGGCTTTTTGCGAAAAAGTTCAATTATGTAATACATTAAGTGTCCGCCATCAAGCACTGGTAAGGGTAATAAATTAAATACACCCAAGTTAACGCTTATTAAGGCTAAAAAGCTTAAAAAGGCCACTAACCCATAGCTTACGCTAGTTCCAGCGCCTACAGCAATGCCAACCGGACCACTTAAATTTTTAACCGAAACCTGGCCTGTAATTAAATTACCAATCATGTCAAAGCTGAGTGTAATTAAGCGCCACGTTTCTTTTGTGCCTCGCACAATACTATCGAGCGGGCCAAAATGCCTAGTCTCTACATAACCATCAGGCCATTGCTGTACAACGGGAGCCACACCTAAAAAGCCTTGCTCATTACCGTTATTATCAATGCGTCCTTTCGGAGTTACTATAATGGTTTGTATAGTATCTTGTCTTTTTACACTAAATTGTAAAGATTTGTTAGCTGATTGCGTAATAAGATTAACTAATTGCTGCCAATTGCTTATTGTTTCACCGTTTACAGCCAAAATTGTATCATTAACTTGTAAATTAGCGTGTTCTGCGGCGGAATCTTTAGTTACGGCGGCAATTGTTAAAGTGGCTTGAGGCCTAAATGGCACAATACCTAACGAGCTCAGTGGTGGTACGTCTCGCTGATCAAGTTTCCACCCTTCTAAATTAAGTGTTTTAGTGCGTGGTTGAAGGTTTTCATCACGCACAATAACTTCAACGCTTTGCTCGCCTAAGTTAGACATAAGCGCAAACGTGGCATCTTGCCATGTCGTTATATCGTCATCGCCAATTTTTATAATGTGTTGAGAAGGCATAATGCCTGCCTGCTCTGCACGGCTACCTTCGGTAATGCTTCCTACAACGGGTTTTACCGACTGCACACCCACCATATACATCACAGCAAGTGCAAAAATGGCAAACAAAAAGTTGGCCATTGGACCGGCTGCAACAATAGCAATACGTGCTTGAACAGATTTTTCGTTAAACGATAAATGACGTTGGTTTGCCGGCACGTCATCAACGCGCTCATCAAGCATTTTTACATAGCCGCCTAATGGAATAGCGGCAATCACGTATTCGGTATTATATTTGTCGTGCCATTTTAAAAGTGGTTTACCAAAACCAATTGAAAAACGCAGCACTTTAACGCCCATTTTACGTGCAACCCAAAAATGGCCGTATTCATGTATGGCCACTAAAATACCAAGCGCTAAAATAAATGAGCCAAGATTCCAAAAAAAATCAAACATATTAATGCGCCACTTTTGTTATAAACTCTGAAGCGCTAATACGCGCTAATTTGTCGCACTCTAAAATTTCATCTAGGCTTTGCACATTGGTGTAAGTTGCAGCTTCAAGCGTTTGTGCATTTATTTTGTATATATCGGTAAAGCCAATCCTACCGTTTAAAAATGCTTCTACGGCTATTTCATTTGCTGCATTAACCGTTGTTGTCGCGCCCTGCCCTGCACTACACGCATCAATCGCTAATTGTAAATTTGGATAGCGAGAAAAATCAGGTTTAGTAAACGAAAAATCACAAATATCAGAGAAGTTTAACGGTTTAACACCCGCATTAATTCGCTCAGGATACGCAAGTGCATGGGCAATTGGCGTGCGCATATCGGGGTTACCCATTTGCGCTAAAATAGAACCATCGTGGTACTGCACCATTGAGTGAATAATACTTTGAGGATGAATAACCACATCAATATCGCTTGCATCACAATTAAATAACCACTTAGCTTCAATAAACTCTAAGCCTTTATTCATCATAGTTGCAGAATCTACTGATATTTTTTGCCCCATTGACCAGTTAGGATGCGCTACGGCTTCGCTAACAGTTACATCTTTTAACGTATTTATATCACGCGTTAAAAATGGGCCACCAGAGCCGGTAAGCAAAATTTTACTTACGCCATGTTGCTGTAGTTTTTGATCGCCTTTGGCATTTTGTAACGAAGAAGGTAAGCATTGAAAAATTGCATTATGTTCGCTATCTATTGGCAGCAAAGTGGCTTTATGTTGTTTAACTTTATCGATAAACAACTGACCTGACATCACTAAAGATTCTTTATTGGCTAGTAGTACTTTTTTGCCTGCTTCTACTGCACTTAATGTGGGTAGTAAACCAGCTGCACCTACAATTGCCGACATTACAATGTCAACATCAGGGTGAGCACATAAATCACTCATTGCTTGCTCACCGTGCATAACAAGAGTTTGGCACTGAGTATTAGCTAAATACGCAGATAACTGCTCTGCGGCCTGCTGGTTAGCCATAATCGCATAAAGCGGTTCATGTTCAATACACAACTCCGCCATTTTCTTTGCATTTTGTCCTGCAGCCAAAACAAAAACATCAAATAACTCTTTATTGCGCGATACAACATCAAGTGTACTTAAACCAATTGATCCTGTTGCGCCTAAAATAACCAGCAATTGCTTTTGGCTCATAAACTAAGAGTCCACGCATAGCACATAACAAACATTGGAGCTGCAGCGGTTAAGCTATCAATTCTATCCAAAATACCGCCGTGCCCTGGTAAACAACGGCCGCTATCTTTTAAGCCGGCTTCGCGTTTAAACATGCTTTCCAGTAAATCACCCACCGCAGAAAATAACGCAATAAATGCTGTCATTATTGCGTAGATAGGCCAAACAACTAAATCAACATCGGTAAAGTGACAAAATGCTAATACAAAAATGATAGAAGCGACTACACCGCCCGCTAAACCTTCAATAGTTTTATTAGGGCTCACTTTTGGCATTAATTTATGTTTACCAAAGCTCTTACCTGAAAAATAAGCACCCACATCTGCACTCCACACAATACCCAATACCACTAAAATAAGTACAGAGCCAAAATGTGTTGATTCAGCATATTGCGCGCTACGTAGTGTATTTAGTGCAAGCCATAACGGCACAAGCGTGAGTAATCCTGCAATGCCGCGCATAACTAAACCTTCATTCCACGCTTTAGCCATTTCTGGGTAGCGCCAAATTAGATAGCTAGCAACAATCCACCAAGCAAATGAAAGCGTAAATACGTAGTTTGCATCACCGACTAGCTTGCCATTTTCCCATAATGATTCAATAGGCCAATGTAAATTAAGCAAGGCAAGTAAAGCGCCAATAAACACAACAAAGGCAGCACGTTTAAGCTTGTCGCAAAGGCCCATAAATGCAGACCATTCCCATGCGCCTAATAATACAATTGCACCCGCAAAGTAACTAAATAACGTAAGCGGTGTATAAAAAACCAAAGCCAATGCTAATGGAGCTAGCACGAGTGAGGTTAAAATTCGTTGTTTTAACAAAATGTGACCCTTATTCTATTTAGGTTTGAGCGAGTAATTGTTTTATTTGTTCGCCCGTACAACCAAAACGTCGCTCTCTGGCAACGTAACACGCAATGGCCTCAGCAAATGCTGCTTCATTAAAATCAGGCCAAAGTGTCTCGGTAAAGTAAAGTTCTGCATAAGCAACTTGCCATAGTAAAAAATTACTAATACGAACATCGCCACCAGTGCGAATAAGTAAATCAGGCTCGGCCTGATCTGCCATGCTCATATGCTGTGCTAAGCGCTCTTCTGTAATATCTTCTGCGTTAAGTGTGCCCTGCGCAACTTGCAAAGCAAGTTGTTTAGCCGCATTCGCCATATCCCAACGACCACCGTAATTAGCTGCTACATTTAAACACAGCCCGGTGTTATTTTCAGTCAGCTTATGCGCAGCGTCTACCTTGCTACGTAATCCTTCAGAAAATCGTGATAAGTCTCCAATAATGGTCAGTTTTACATTGTTTTTATGAAGCTTTTTAACTTCCTTTGTTAAAACAAATAAGAAAAGCTCCATTAAAGTGTTTACTTCGTCTTCTGGGCGGCGCCAGTTTTCACTACTAAAAGCAAATAAGGTTAACGATTGTATCCCTAATTTAGTACAAAACTGAACAGATTGACGAACTGCGTCCACGCCTTTTTTATGCCCATACACACGAGGTCTATTTCTAGCTTGCGCCCAACGTCCGTTCCCATCCATGATGATAGCTACATGTTTGGGTAAACATTGCTGTGAAATTGTATCAGCATCTAGAACCATAAATATCGAGTATTCCATAAAAAAACGCCGCCTAGTATACCCTAGACGGCGTTTCAAAACTAATAATTTTAATAGGTCCTGTCGACCTTTCAGGATTGTAATTTGTTCAATCTAGGGGCGATTTAATCGCGGCGCGAGATTTGTAACCTAGTGGACTAAGTAAAAATCGAGCAAAGCTTCCGCGTCCTGCTCACGCCCCTTACCTACATCCATGTCATAGGTAAGATCTTAAGAAATTGAGTTG
>NZ_JADYXE010000043.1:0-45912 GCF_015864465.1 Pseudoalteromonas sp. SWN29 | reverse complement strand
CAAAAGATGATAAGGGTATTGTGAAGCAACCAAAAGATCGGTCAACCGATCAAAAATACCTTAACTGATCGGTGTTAGTGCTATTAGCGCGGCTTTTTTGTGTCTGTAATTTGACTAATTTATTTATTCGTCGCTATTACTTGGGAACACAGTTAATTAAGCCCCCTTAAGATCATTTCGTTTTTCTTCAATTATTTTTTCATTTCGTTTAAACCTTTTCGAACTGTTATTACGTCTAACTTATCAATACACTTAAATAGCAATTTACTAATAATAATTAAAAGGCGACATCACGGATGTTAAACGTTAAACCCGAACAAACGCCTTTATGCGAAACTACACTCATTGAGCGTGTTCAATCGGGTGATCAAACTGCTTACGGCAAGCTTTATGAGCTGCATATAAAACGGGTATACGGCTTATGTTTACGTTTATTAGCGGACCAAGCACACGCCGAAGATGCAGCCCAAGAAGTGTTTGTACAGGTATGGCATAAAATAGCGCAATTTGACGGTCGCTCACAGTTTTCTACTTGGCTTTACAGCGTTGCCAGTAATGTGGCGATTAACTACTTACGTAAGCAAAAAAATTGGCTGCAAAAAGTGGTGAGCATTGAACACAGCGGTATGGATGAGCAATCAGCTAACGACTGTGATGGTTTAAATGGCCTTGATAAATTAATAGTAAGGCTTCCTGAACGCGCACGTATGGTATTTGTGTTGTTTGCAATTGAAGGTTACAGGCACGAGGAAATAGCCGAGCAATTAGGTATGGCTGTGGGGTCGAGTAAATCGCAATATCATCGTGCTAGGCAGTTATTACAAGAGTGGTATGAAAATGAGTAAACCAAATTTTGACGACTACTTAAACGAGTCATTAAATACACTAAATAAAGAGATACCACCAAAAAAAGGCTTGTGGACAGGGGTTGAGCGAGCGATTACTAATAACAAACCTGCATCAAAGAATGCTGTAATTTGGCCAAAGCTAACGGCAATAGCAGCATGCACAGTGGCTGGTTTAATCGCTATAAACACATTTGTTATAACGCCTGAACCACAGCCAGTAGTGGCAATAAGTGACTATTTTTCGGCCAAAAAAAACAGTTTGTTAGTTGAATATAAAAATGAAGAAGCACTGACTACTAACTGGCAAATGCAGTTGCAAGAACTTGAAGAAGCTGAACAAGCGATAAAGCAAGTTCTTGAAAATGAGCCACAAAACCAAGCGCTGCTGACAATGCTAGCGCAAATATATCAACAGCAACTCGATTTAATTAACAAGGTGCATGCGCCACGTTGGCAGCACATTTAGGAGTACGACATGAAAGCTATTTTATTAGGACTGAGCTTATTTCCATTAGCGGTATTTGCGGGGGAAAAAATAGATAAGCAAATAGACGTACCAAATGGCGGCACTATTTTTATTGAAAACCAGCGCGGTGATATACACATTGAAGGTTGGGATAAGAACGAATTTAAAGTATCTGGCGAGCTTGACGACAAAGCAGAAGGTTATGAGCTTAAAACGAATGGCGATAAAACACAGTTTATTGTAAAAATGCCACGTAAATCAAATTGGGGTAATAATGGCGATGGCTCAAGCCTAACTATATTTATGCCAAAAAGCAGTAGCTTAGAGTTTGCTGGTGTAAACGTATCGGTAACAGCAAAAGAGCTTAAAAACGGCGCTGAAGTTGACGTGGTTAACGGCGAAATTACGGTAGATGATATTACTGGCAACATTAAGCTTACCACCGTAAATGGTGATGTGAACGCTGAGAACTTAAACGGTAATATTCAGTTTGAAACCGTAAATGGTGAAATTAACGATAGAGAGTCAAGTGGTGAGCTGCGTTTTAGTGCTGTAAATGGCGATATTAAATCAACTTCAAGTGCTAATGATGTGCGCCTTGAAAACGTAAATGGCGATATAGATTTTACGTTATCGGCTATTAAAAACCTACGTATTAACACGGTAAATGGCGAAGCCGAAGTACACATTAAAGAGCTTTTAAAAGGCGGTGATGTGCGCTTTGAATCGGTAAGTGGCGATGCTGATTTTTACTTCCCACAAAGTGTATCAGCAAAGTTTGAAATTAAAGCCCACGCTAATGGCAAAATCATTAATAAAGTGACTAGCGATAAAGTCAGTAAAGCTAAATACGGCCCAGCCAGTGATTTAAAATTTAGCATTAATGGCGGTAATGCTAATGTTGAAATGGATACGATTAGCGGTCGCATAGAGCTTCGTACTAAATAAGGCTCATTCACCTTCACGATTACAAAAAGCAGGAAAAGATTTCCTGCTTTTCTATTTGCACAGCCCCTGCAAGTCGATAGAATAGAGCCATTCAATTTTAGTACTGTGAAGTTATGGCCAAACCAGATAAGCAAGTCGATACTCTTAAAGTTCCTCCCCATTCAATAGAAGCTGAACAATCTGTTTTAGGTGGCTTAATGCTTGATAATCAAGCTTTTGACCGCGTAGCTGAACTTGTTGTATCACAGGATTTTTATACCCGCACGCACAAGTTAATTTTTGAGGCGATGACGGCACTTGCTGAGATTGGCGATCCGATAGATTTAATCACTATTTCTGAAAGTTTAGAAAAAAATAATAAACTTGCAGGAATTGGTGGCTTTGCTTATTTAGCCGAAATAGCTAAAAACACGCCAAGTGCTGCTAACATTGACGCTTACGCAAGTATTGTACGCGAACGTGCTGTTGTACGTGAAATGATTGGCGTAGCGAACGAAATTGCAGAAGCGGGTTTTAATACCGAAGGACGTACCAGTCACGACTTACTCGATTTTGCCGAAAGCAAAGTGTTTAAAATAGCTGAGCAACGTACAAAAAATAATGAAGGCCCGCAAAGCATTCATAGCATCCTTGAAAAAACCGTTGATAAAATAGAAGAGCTTTATCAATCGCCACAAGATGGTGTTACGGGTGTAAGTACAGGTTATGCCGATCTTGATAAAATGACGACGGGCTTACAGCCTTCTGACTTAATTATTGTTGCAGCACGTCCTTCAATGGGTAAAACGACCTTTGCGATGAACCTTGCAGAACATGCTGCAATGACTCAAGACAAGCCTGTGCTAATTTACTCGCTAGAGATGCCTTCAGAACAAATTATGATGAGGATGTTAGCGTCTCTTGGTCGTATTAACCAAACTAAGGTACGTACTGGCCAGTTAGATGATGACGATTGGGCACGACTTTCATCAACAATGGGCTTGTTGATGGAAAAAGGTAAAATGTACGTTGATGATGCATCGGGCTTAACACCTACCGATGTGCGTTCACGTGCAAGGCGTATAGCCCGCGACCACGGTGGCATTAGTATGATCATGGTCGATTACTTGCAGTTAATGCGTGTACCAAGTTTAGCTGATAACCGAACGCTCGAAATTGCTGAAATTTCACGTTCACTTAAAGCACTAGCAAAAGAGCTAAAATGTCCGGTTGTTGCGCTTTCGCAGCTTAACCGTACGCTAGAGCAACGTGCCGATAAACGCCCAATTAACTCAGATTTACGTGAGTCAGGGTCGATAGAGCAGGATGCCGATTTAATCATGTTTATTTACCGTGATGAAGTTTATAACGAAGACAGTACCGACAAAGGTATTGCCGAAATTATCATAGGTAAACAACGTAACGGCCCAATTGGTAAAGTGCGTTTAACATTCCAAGGTCAATTTTCTCGCTTTGATAATTACGCGGGACCAGCGGTAGATGACGATTACTAATGCGCTTAGCCACTGCTGAAATTAATTTAGCTGCACTTGCGCATAATTTAGCGCAAGTTAAGTGTTTTGCTCCTAACAGCAAAGTAATGGCGGTGCTAAAAGCAAATGCTTACGGGCATGGCTTAGTAACGATTGCGCAGCATTTGAATGATGCTGACGCATTTGCTGTGGCGCGCATTGATGAAGCTTTAGCGCTTCGCGCAGGGGGCTTAACCAAGCCAATAGTTTTACTCGAAGGCTTTTTTAATAAAGCCGATATACCTATTTTACTTGCTAATAACTTTCAAACTGTTATTCACGATGAATACCAATTAGCCGCGCTTGAAAAAGCAAAGCTCGATGCGCCAATAACCTGCTGGTTAAAAGTAAATACAGGTATGCATCGATTAGGTATTGCGCCAGAGCAGTTTGAAGCGTTTTATAACCGCTTACAAAAAACACCTAATGCTAAAAATACCGTTAATTTAATGACTCATTTTTCGTGTGCTGATGATGTTGGAAATGCTAAAACGGTTCAACAAATTACGTTATTTGATAACTTAGTGAATGGCATAGACCAAGCGCATTGCTTATCAAATTCAGCGGGTATTATCGCGTGGCCAAATGGCCATGGTGATTGGGTACGGCCAGGGCTTATGCTGTATGGCGTATCGCCTATGGCAAATAGCATTGGGCAGCAACACAAATTAAAACCAGTTATGCGCTTAACTACACGTGTAATTGCAGTGCGTAATGTGCCAGCCAATGAAGCGGTCGGGTATGGCGGTCGTTGGAAAAGTGATAAACCAACCAAGTTAGCCGTTGTTGCTATGGGCTATGGTGATGGCTACCCTCGGCACGCTAAAGAGGGGACGCCCGTTATAATAGGCGAGCAGCGTTATGGTATTGTCGGTAGTGTAGCTATGGATATGATTAGCGTTGATATAGGCGCTAACGAGCACAATATTAAAGTAGGCGACAGGGTTACTATGTGGGGCCCTGAACTACCCGTTGAAGAAATAGCACTATGCGCTGATACCATTCCTTACGAGCTGTTGTGTAATATTACACCACGTGTAAGTTATGAATATCAGCGTTAATATAAATTAACTATAAAGCAGCGCTTACTCTTTTATAAAGTAAATGTCGCTAAAGCCCATACGGGCAAATTCTTGATCGCGAAAGTTACGAACAGAAGCAGACCCTTTTGAGGTCATTTCTATTTGCTGTACCATGCTTAAGTAACTCGTTAAATCAATACCTTCGGCAGCAGCAATTGCTTCATACATGTCATGGTATTTATCTTTGGCGAAATTAATCTCGCGTGGTTCGTTTTTAAATTTGTAGGTTATTCTACGTGCCATATTAAGCTCATTTCAATTGAGTGTTGCAGTGATTTTACACTGTATTTAATAACGGCTCTAGCATTGAATGACTTGTTGTAATTGGTAATTAAAATAAAGAGTCAAAAATGAAATTATCTGTAGAGATCAGTAAATATCCACTTCACCAAGATTACATCCCGTTTATTCAGGGCTTTATTGACAGATTAAACGAATACAATGATTTAAAAGTGATTACTAATACGTTATCAACGCAAATATTTGGTGACTACGATTTAGTAATGCAGGTGCTAAGTACCGAAATTAAGCGTTCATATGAAGAATTTGGTAAAGCTATTTTTGTATGTAAGTTTCTCTCTGGCGACTTATCGCCTGAATAACCTATAATACCAACCTGCATAAATCTTTGATCAATTTAACGAATTAAATTGCACTATAACGTCGTTAAAAATTTTTTATTTAGAACAACTAGATACAAAAGTTTTTGCCTAGTTCTAGCGTAATTTTCTTAACGTTAAATAGACCCCGTATATAAGCAGATTGGTATAACAATCGGCACAACTAAACGGTAACTGCATAATATGGACTTTTTAACACAAACCCTAAGTGGTTTTACAGCAATGTCGCATTGGGAATATATTGCGGTAGGGTTGTCGATGGCATATTTATTATTAGCAATAAAAGAAAGCTTATGGTGTTGGCCTGCAGCATTTTTTAGCACCCTTATTTATACAATAATGTATTGGAATGGCGCATTACTTATGGAGTCATTACTTAATTTTTATTATATGTATATGGCTGTATTTGGGTGGGTTGTATGGCGAAAAGGCAAAGCTGCAAATTTAAATATTACGTCGTGGTCGATGAATCGCCATGCTGTTTTAATTAGTTTAACAACCGTAGCGGCAATAGCTATTGGTTACGTTATGAAAAACTATACTCATGCCGATTTTGCTTATCTTGACAGCTTTACAACGTGTTTTGCCGTAGTAACTACTTACTTAGTTGCTAAAAAAGTCCTTGAAAACTGGCTGTACTGGATTGTAATAGATGCAGCTTCTATGTACTTATATTACGAAAAAGGCTATTACCCAACGCTAGCGCTCTTTATATTTTATACCATTATGGCAGCGTGGGGCTTTAAAACCTGGTACGAAGAGTACGAGCAAAGCCAAGCTAAGCCTCTAGCACAGCTTTAATTAATGATTGAGCATACTGAGTTAGTAAAAATATGCAGTGCGTTTGTAGAGCCTACAAGCATTGTTTCAAGCGAACGATTACTTAATGGCTTTAGTAACGATAATTTTTTGATACGTACCGAGCAACAAGGGTATTTATTAAAGTGTTATAAAAGCCATTGGCCAAATGCCGGCCTTGAAGCGCAGCACTTTTTAAGTGACTTTAATATATGCCCAGCGCCTATTTGGCTTGATAAAGAAAACGGTCGTGCAGTATTTAATTATATTGAAGGCAAGAGCGCGCAATCGGATATAACGCTCAGCTTTATTAATAAACTTGCTCAAGTGCATAAGTACGCGGTGCCTACCGCTACAATGGATATAGCTAAAGAGCTGCTATTTTATCAACGTACAGATGTATATATCCAATATAAACCTCAAATAGAGCAGGCTCTCAAAGCAGTTGCAACAATGCAATTTAATGAAGGCTTTTGTCATAACGATTTAGTAAAAGACAATATTATTGTGAATGCTTCAGGCATGTATTTAATTGATTTTGAATACGCACAAACTAACGATGTGTATTTTGATTTAGCGGCGCTTGCAGTGAGCTTTAATCTTAATGAGCACAGTAAAACAGCGTTGTTAAATAGCTATAAAAATAGCGTTGATAAAACAAAAACGTTTAACCTTTCAATGGATAAGCTGAATTACTATAAGCTGTTTTTTTTGGTGTTATGTATTGGTTGGTATGAGGAGCGCAGCATAACTAATGAATCTGTAATGTTACGCGCGCAGCTAACTAAACTCGTTAATAGTACTTTTTTATAAAAGCTAAAGGCCGCCAAAGCGTTCAGCAAGTTCTTTGTATTTTGTTACTTCGGCTGTATCAAATTGTGGTTCGCCATTTTCATCTTCTGATTTAGCAATTAATAAACTTTCTCTAGCTAGGCGTTTTACACGCTCTGCTTTTACACCTAAAAACTCAGCAACTTGCTCAGTAGACATTAAACTCATCATTACTTCCTCGTATTAAATCCATTTCCACAGCGACAATCATAGTTTCAATGTTGCCAAACCGTTACTGTTTCTTATTCAATAAGAATAAATAGCCTGTTTTTAAGACATTGTGAAGTGTTTTATTTAAAAGAGTTTAATTAATAAGCATATAAGCTGATGTTACTGGTATTTATTAAAATATATCTTTATCATTGCCGGTGCTAAAGCACTGATATCGCGAGTTGGTGTGGCGGCAACAAATGTGCTCTCGTGGTGAAATGGATATCACGTGGCCCTCCGGAGGCTGAGTTGTAGGTTCGATCCCTACCGAGAGCGCCATTTGCTTTTACATTTATTAATTATCCCCTTCTACATTATCTAGCTTCTCATTAATTACTTTTGTATTTAAAAATGCACTTACCGCATAAACTTTGAAAGTTAATTTTAAAAACCGCTTTCTAGTTATTTATACACTGCAAAACGAGCGAATTAAAAATTCACTTTGTACTTTTTGCATACGTGATTTAGTAATAAATAAGGAAAACCGATTCAATGTTAAATAGTCAATTAGAGATACTAGCTCAAGGACATGCTTATCTTGAAGGTGTAACTAAAGAGGACTATTCACAAGTCGTTACTCCTAACTTCATTAGCTCTGCAGGAGCCCATATGCGCCATATTATCGATCATTATCAATCGTTAATGCTCGGTCTTAGTTCGCAAGAAATAGATTATGATTGCCGCTTAAGAGGAGGCGATATTGAAAGCTCTCCAAAAGCTGCAATAAACAAAATTGCTGAAATAGCATCCTGGATTGAACAACTCAGTAGTGATGACTTTAATACCCCGTTATTACTTTCAAGCGAAGTGTCGATTAAAAGTAAAAATGTACAAACAGTAACAACCTCACTTGCGCGAGAGCTTATTTTTGTAGGCAGCCATGCTGTACATCATTATGCGATGATTTCGCAAATTAGCTTTGCGCAAAAGTCGCAGCTCGATCAGAGCTTTGGTTTAGCACCAAGTACAGCTACTTTTTTAAGAGAAAATAGCCAACAAGTACAACCAAAGTCGATGCAAAATTAGAATGTGTACGCTAAGTTACTTTTTAACTGATGATGGCTACGAGTTATTTTTTAATCGTGATGAGCAAAAAATACGACAAACGGCAATCGCTCCAAGTAAACACAAAGGTAAAGCAATTTATCCCATTGATCCGCAAGGAGGAGGTACTTGGCTTGGTGTCTCGCATTGGGGGCAAACATTAGCTTTATTAAACGATTACCAAAGTGTATTTGACACAACTGCGGTAAAGCATAGTAGAGGCCTTTTAATACCGCATTTACTGAGTAATAAAACTCCTGTGTTGGCTCAGTTACAAAATATGGATTTATCGGGCTATGCGCCTTTTAAATTGTGTATTTTTCCGGATGAGTTATCGCTAAATAACAATAATGTGTTTTTTGTTCGGTGGGACACAAAACAATTAATCGATTGCCAAGTTGAATCGCTTGCAACGTCATCTGGTGTTGAGCTAGAAACGGTGACACAAAAGCGTAAACAACAGTTTAAGCAACTGATTGATTTAAGACATCCTGCAAGTGAGCAGTTTTTAGCATTTCATTACAGCAAAGCCGAGCAAGGCCAATATGGTGTAAATATGCAAAGAGAAGACGCAATGACGGTCAGCATTAGCCATATTAAGGTAGGCAATACTATTCGCTTTAATTATTTTGATAAGCAGTCTCAGCTCATTAGCAGCATTAGTTGTTTAAAAGTGGCTGCAGCTTAACTAAATATTTTTATAGCTGTTACATAACTAAAAAAGTCGACGCAATTAATTGCGTCGACTTTTTTGTTGCTCTATTTTCATCTGCAGTATTAATACAGCAGATAAAAATTATAAGTGATTTATATAACCATCTTTTTTATCGCCAAGATAGAGCTTAAGTAGCTTTTCAGGCGCACTTGGCAAATGCACACTTAATAGTAGCCCTGGCGTGTGATTAAAATTGCTATCAATCCCCATACAATGAAATTGGGCGCCTAGCTTGTGATATTGTTTTAATAAAATCGGTATGTCTTTTTTATCTTCTTCGATTCCCATAACCAACGCTGATACATGATCTATGTTTAACGTGTGATCACTAATAAAGTCTTCAAACTCTGGATGAATTTTATTATTAAAAGGCGTATTGGCGCTAACACCTTGTTTATTATTAACCATGATATGGTCAATAATTGCGACAGAACGAGGGTCATAAAGCTTACTTAGTGAAACCGTACCATACAAGGTTCTATAACGTGGGTTTTGCGCCATAAACGCACCAATCCCTTTAAATAGCAGTAATAAGCCATGGTAACTGCCTTGATGTTTTTGAACTATAAACGAGCGACCCATTTCTAGGCAGGGTTGTTGCTGATTAATAAACGAGGGTTCAAAGTTAAACATCTGCGACAAATAAAGGGCGTTTACGTCGCTATTTTTTTGTAATAAGTCAGTTTGCCCAATGCGATAAGCCCCAATGAACTCTTCATTTTTATGATCAAAAATAAATAAATGCATATAAGTTGCGTCAAACTTATCGGTATCGCATGGCTCGCCGCTTCCTTCGTTTAGTGTACGAAAGGTTATTTCTCTAAGGCGTGTTATTTCAGCAACGCAATCAGGTATTTGTTCTTGATAACCGTAATAAACGGAGTAACTTTTAAAGTCGAGCAAGTGCTGCTCGCTTGGTAAGCTGGCAAGCTCATTTATCATTTTTGTTTTATCAACGCCTTGCATAATAGCTTTGAGCTGTGTTGATTGGTTATCCTCTTGCCAAGGCACTATAAAGCGCTCATCGTTTAAATAACACTGCAGGCGTGCAATATCGTTAACATCGTCAGTATTTTCAAACTTATTTAATAGTTTGGGTGTAAGTAAATTACCAGCACTTAAGTTAATAGATCTTTTTTGAACTTTTAGTAATTCGCGTATTAGCATTAATAATCTAAATCGGTAGTAAATACGTCCCAAACGGTAAAATATAGAGCTATTTTGACCACTAATAAATACAGGTAATAGAGGTGCTTTTGTTTTTAAAGCTAGTTGAGCTGCTAAGCGATTCCATTCTCCGTCGGTTACACGTTGCTTTTCTGATTGAAAAAATGACACTCTGCCCGCAGGAAAAACCACAAGTAGGCCATCATTTTTAACATGACTAAAACACTGTTTAATTGCGCTGGTATTAATGGCTGCTTTTGGTTTTAGTGGATTAGCAAAAATAAAATAATCTTTAATTTCTTTAAATATTTTTAAGCCAACGTTAGCCATTACTTTTGTATCACTGCGATAGTGAGTGAGTAATTTTGCAATTATTACACCCTCAACCATGCCATAAGGGTGGTTACATACCACTATACAAGGGCCTTGCTTTGGTATTTTGTTAATAACACCTTGTGCACCAAGTACGTTAATACCTAATACATTTAAAAGCTTTTCACTAAATTCTTGTTTATCCAAACCCGATAAATTATTAGATAGATAAATATCACGCAGTTTATTTATGCCCAATAGACTATCGAGCAGTGGAGCAGCTACTTTTAATATATGACTCAAAGGCGAAACGGTGCTTATTGCCGCCACACTTAGGTTTGATACGGGTTGGTTTTGTTTTGTCATATATTAGTACTCTTAAGTATTTAAAGCAGTTGTTATTAAGTGCTGTATATATTGAGACCGAGACAAAACAATATTGTGTTCAATGAAGGTTAACAAAGTTCGCTTTTTTATAATGATTAGATAATCCTGTTAACTAAACCGTCTGCTCTTAGCGATAAATACTCAAGCGTAGCTGAGGTGAAGGTGTTTAATTATTAATAAGCCAAATAACTTAAAGTAACAATTGGCATGGCTGTAAATAATACTTTTAGTTATATATAACTACTTACAACTCAAAAACTAGACTTTTAAGCTTAATTAATGCTATTTAAGGTACATATTCCTTTATTGTAAAAAATCCTACTTTTTATGCTTATTACTTTACCTGTGTCTGAGCTTACTCCTGGTATGTACGTTGATAGCGTTACTAAACAACATGAAGGGATTAACAGCATAAAAATTAAGACCAGTGGCTTGGTACGAGATAACTCTATTATTAAGCGCTTAGTCTCTGAAGGTGTATTAGAGCTACTTATAGATTTTACTAAAGGCGATGCGGCTATTCCTGCTAAATATAAGCCGCAAAGCACACCTAAAACATCTAATAGCCAACAAAAAGTAAAAAAAACACCTATAGCAATTTCAATTGAACAAGAATTTGCTAAAGCGACTGTAAATTACGATCAGCACGGCCGAAAGCTACAATCGTTATATGGCGATTTAACATCTGGTCTGAGTGTTAATATAAAAGTGCTTGATGAAATAGCCTGCGAGATAGTTAGCTCTGTTTTTCGCAACGCTAACGCCATGACTATTCTTACTCGTATAAAAGATAAACACAGCTATAACTGGCGTCATATGATCAACTGCGCCATTTTTGCCGCTGTATTTGCTAAATATTTGGGGTATGAGCAGGCTGTTGTACAAGAGCTTGCTATGGGGGCATTACTTCATGATTTAGGCCAAGCAAAGTTACCTCAAGGTATATTTTCAAAGCCAACCAAGGTTACTAATAATGAGCTGGCTGCGATTAAAAAGCATGTAGCGCAGGGATTAGGTTTAGTTAAAGGTGAAAAGGGCATAACACCGCTCATGCTCGATATGATAGTAAATCATCATGAACGCTTAGATGGCTCGGGTTATCCGCGAGGTCTGCAGGCTGAAAAGTTAAGTCGCCCGGCGCGTATAATGGCAATTGTAGATGTGTACGATGCAATGACTGCCGATAGAATGCATCAAGATGGTGATGAACCTATAAATGCATTGCGTTATTTATTAGCCAATAAACACTTGTTTGATGGTGAGTTAGTGCAGCGGTTTATAAAATGCTTAGGGGTTCATCCGGTAGGAACTATTGTAAAATTAACGAATGAGCGTTTAGCGCTAGTGCTTGAGGGGAATGTACTTAATCCTATTAAACCTAAAATTAAGCTATTTTATAACGCTAAGCATAACCATCATGTTACACCTAAAGACATAGACTTAAGCGATCATACTCAAGAGCTTAAAATACTAGCAAGTGTTAAGCCCTTAGATTATCAGATTAATTTGTCTCGCCTGCTAAAAGAGCATTTGTTGAATTAGTTTTACTACATTGTCTTTTTTTAGTTTGCTTTGCAGAAATAAACGCCCCTAGAAAGCAATTTCCCATCAGTGTTAGCCATAACAAAGTACCTAGCTCTACGTGCAATGCAAAACAACACAGCGCTAAAGAGATCAACGCATTTAACATTGCCCCTAGCCAATAATGGTTTACGGGGTTATCGCATTGTCCTGCTTGAGTACATGCACAGTAATTTGCTTTGTAAAAGCAAAATACACTCGCCCCACAAAATATTAACCCTGTAATAATAAATAAAATGATCACAGTTTTACTTCCTTTGCGATTTTATAATGAGTGTAAGTGGCTACTAACTCCAAGTCAATCTAAATGATAATTAATTACATTTAGAGTGTTTACTCTAATACCACACTTCTCATCCGATGAGTTTTAAATAGTTGTTAAAATGTCGTTAAAAAACATGTTTTTTACCATTTTTTGACGCATTCATAGGGTTTTTTACAAAAAATTAAGGTAGTGTAACCACGCTTTAAATCCTAATAACAACACACATAGTACCCAAACAGTCAGTTTGGTTAAGGACTCAACAATGAAATTTTCTAAAACTCTTATTGCAGCTTCGCTTGCATTTGTTTCGGCTGATAGTTTTGCAGCCGCGTTTCAATTATCAGAGCAAAATGCATCGGGTTTAGGCCGTGCATACGCTGGTGAGGCTTCTATCGCAGACGACGCGTCTGTAGTTGCACGTAACCCAGCACTAATGACTTTATTTAAAGATAAGCAGTTAAGTGTTGCTGCTATTGGCGTAATTCCAGATGTAAGCTTAGAAGGTGAAAGTGCCCCAGCAGGTATTGATGAGTCATCATTAGATGACGATAGCATTGCACCAAGTGCAGTGGTTCCAGCAGCTTACTTTACTATGCCTTACAGCGATAAAATCTCACTTGGTTTTGGTGCATTTTCTAACTTTGGTTTATCAACAGACTTTGATGATGACTATGCAGCAGGACAGATTGCAGGTAAAACAGAAATATTTACTGTTAACCTAAATGCAAGCGTTGCTTATAAAGTTACTGAAAAGTTTAGCTATGGTATTGGCTTGAATGTGGTTTATGCAGAGGCCGAAATTGTTCGACATTTAGGTGAGACTCCATTACCTTACCCGGCCCAAACTGAAGTTGTAAATCTTGAAGGTGATGACACTGGATACGCTTTAAATGTTGGCCTAATGTATCAATTAGACGAAAACAGTCGTTTTGGTTTTAATTATCGTACAGAAACAGATATAACGTTTGAAGGTACTTACTCAAGTACTGCACGTGGTATTGCTGAGCGCTCAGGCTCTGTTGATATAACTTTACCTGCTATGGCTGAGTTTTCTGGCTCACACCAGTTAGATGAAAAGTTAGGTTTACATTACAGCGTAGCATGGACAGGTTGGAGCAGCTTTGACAAATTAGAAGCTGAAGTTGGTTTGACTCCAGAGCAAGGTTTTGAAAAAACAGAAGATTTCTCAGATTCTTTCCGCTATTCAGTAGGCACTGATTACCAATATAGCGAAGACTTATTACTTCGTGCTGGTGTAGCATTTGATCAGTCTCCAGTATCACAAAATCACCTGTCGATCTCTATCCCAGATACAGATCGTTTTTGGTTCTCATTTGGCGGTAACTACGCAATTGACCAGCAATCAAATGTTGATTTAGGTGTAAGTATTATCCGTGGTAAAACTCAGAACTTTGAAGAAGATGGATTTGAGTTTGAGTCAGAAGGTAATGCAGTACTTATTGGCGCTCAATACAACTACAAATTCTAATATTTGTATAAATGCTTAGAGCTTATGCTCTGGGCACAAAAAAGCCGCTCACTTATTAAAGTGAGCGGCTTTTTTAATGCCTATTAAATGATGTTAATAGGCATTTTATGAAAGCTTATAAGCTTTCTATTTTAGTTTTTTGCTCAAGTAACTTAGTTTTAGCATCGCTAAACTCAGCTAGTTTTGCATTTTCTTTAGCAAGTACGGCTTCAGGCGCATTATTAACAAACTTTTCGTTAGCGAGTTTGTTTTGCACTTGTGCTAAGCCTTTTTCAGCTTTTTCGAGTTGCTTATTAATACGTGAAAGCTCAGCTTCTACGTCAATTAAGCCTGCCATTGGGATCATGATCTCAAGGTTTCCAACATAAGACGTTGCACATGCTGGTGCGTCATCTTTGTTTTCAAGCATTGTAAACTCTTCAATTTTTGCAAGTGATGCTAAAAATGATTTATTTTCTTCAATGCGGCGCATGTCGTCGCTCGATGCATTAGCAAGTAACACGCTAAGCGGTTTACTTGGACTAATATCCATTTCGCCACGAATATTACGAATAGCTAAAATGAATTGTTTAACCCACTCTAAATCTTCCATTGCTTTAGCGTCAACGCTTGCCTCGTTGTATACAGGGAACGGCTGAACCATAATACTGGTGTTCTCTGTTTCAAGGCCTGCAAGTGGTGCAACACGTTGCCAAATAGTTTCAGTGATGTATGGCATCATTGGGTGCATTAAACGCAGTAAACTTTCAAGTACCGTTATTAGCGTATGGCGTGTACCACGTTGCTGCGCTTCATTACCTTTAAACAGTACTGGTTTAGTTAGCTCTAAGTACCAATCACAAAATTGGTTCCATGTGAATTCGTAAAGCGTGTTAGCAGCTAAGTCAAAGCGGTAGTTATCTAGGTGTTCTGTGTAGGTTTTAACGGTAGCTTCATATTGACCTAAAATCCAACGGTCAGCTAATGAGAACTCTTTATCAGCACCGCTTGCAAAACCACAATCTAGCTCTTCTGTGTTCATTAGTACGTAACGGCTCGCGTTCCATAATTTATTACAGAAGTTACGGTAACCTTCAAGGCGGTTCATATCCCAGTTTATATCACGACCGGTTGATGCCATTGCAGCAAGGGTAAAGCGAAGGGCGTCGGTGCCGTGTGCTTCAATACCGCCGGCAAATACTTTACGCGTATCTTTTTCGATTTTAGCGGCAAGTTTTGGCTGCATCATATTACCAGTACGTTTTTGTACTAGGTCTTCAAGTTCAATGCCGTCAATCATGTCTAGTGGGTCAAGTACGTTACCTTTTGACTTAGACATTTTATCGCCGTTGTCATCACGTATTAAGCCAGTTACATACACGGTTTTAAACGGAACTTGTGGTTTGCCATTTTCGTCTTTTACAAAGTGCAACGTCATCATAATCATGCGTGCAACCCAGAAGAAAATAATATCAAAACCAGTTACCAGCACGTCAGACGGGTGGAAGGTTTTTAAATCATCAGTATTTTCTGGCCAACCTTGTGTAGAGAACGTCCAAAGCGCTGATGAGAACCATGTATCAAGTACGTCTTCGTCTTGGCTTAGCGTTACGCTGTCTGCAATGTTGTTTTCACGACGTACTTCAGCTTCGTCGCGACCAACAAATACGTTGCCTTCATTGTCGTACCAAGCTGGGATGCGGTGACCCCACCAAAGCTGGCGTGAAATACACCAATCTTGTACATCGTTCATCCACGAGAAGTACATGTTTTCGTATTGCTTAGGTACAAATTGAATGTCGCCGTTTTTAACAGCGTCTTTTGCAGGTTCTGCAAGGGGTGCAACACGTACATACCATTGGTCGGTAAGTAGTGGCTCAATTACCACACCAGAGCGGTCGCCGTAAGGAACGGTTAAACCATGGTCTTCAATTTTTTCAAGTAGGCCTAGTTCTTCAAATTCTGCCACAATTGCTTTACGCGCAGCAAAACGATCAAGCCCGTGTAGGCGCTCAGGAATTGGCGCGTCAAACTCAAGCTCTTTACCGTCAAAGGTGTATGTTTCACCTTGCGTTAAAATAGCGGCGTCTTTATCGAAAATGTTGATCATCGGCATTTGATGACGCTTGCCCACTTCGTTATCGTTAAAGTCGTGCGCTGGGGTTATTTTTACACAGCCCGTGCCTTTATCTTTATCGGCATGTTCGTCAGCAACGATTTTAATACGACGATTAACGATAGGTAATAAAATCTCTTTACCGATTAAATCTATGTAGCGTTCGTCATCAGGGTTTACTGCAACACCTGAGTCGCCAAGCATGGTTTCTGGACGGGTTGTAGCGACTACTATGTAGTCTTTTCCGTCTTGTGTTGTTACGCCATCAGCCAGTGGGTAACGTAAGTTCCACATGTGGCCTTTTTTGTCTTTGTTTTCAACTTCAAGATCAGAAATAGCAGTGTGTAATTTAGGATCCCAGTTTACTAGGCGTTTGCCACGGTAAATTAGGTTTTCTTTATGAAGGCGTACAAACACTTCTTTAACGGCTTCAGATAAACCATCGTCCATTGTGAAACGTTCACGATCCCAATCAACCGATGCGCCAAGGCGACGAAGCTGCTTGGTAATAGTGCCGCCAGATTCTTTTTTCCATTCCCAGATTTTATTAATAAAATCTTCGCGGCCTAAATCGTGGCGTGTTTTGCCTTCTTCGGCATGCAGTTTACGCTCAACCAACATTTGCGTTGCAATACCTGCGTGGTCAGTACCTACTTGCCATAATGTGTTGTTACCTTGCATACGTTTAAAACGCGTTAGGGTATCCATTATTGTATCTTGGAAGGCGTGGCCCATGTGTAAGCTACCAGTGACATTTGGCGGCGGGATCATAATTGAATACGGTACGCCTTGGCCAGATGGCTTAAAGTAGCCTTTTTGTTCCCAGTCTTGATATAGAGACTGTTCAATATCTTGCGGATTGTAGGTTTTATCCATTACACAGAACCTTAAATAAGTACTTAAATTAGTTGGTTAGTTTGCCTGATTGGCTAGCTATTTATATCTTGCGTGGTGAGATTGGCACCGAGTTGGCGTAGCTTTTTAAAGCGCTCGCGGGCTGCTTGTTTAGCAGCAGGTTCTACGGGTACAAAATCAAAAACTTGGTTAAACCGACGAATGTAATCCGGTAACTGAGTAGCCAAGTTAATTAAAACTTTACGATTGCCAACAGGTGGCGTAATGCCAATTTCTACCGGTGCGCCGCCTTTAGGGCCTTCACCTTGTAAATTATGTGGCACAAAACTATCTGGATCGAATGCCCAAATTATTTCATCAATGGCACAGGCTGCTTCGTTATCGTTAACACAAATAAACACACGCTGCCCATTTCGATACTGATCGGCCGCAATTTGAGCAGCCAAAGCAAAATGATCGTCAGCTTTAGCTTTAGACTCATCTTGTTGCTTTAGAACGAAAAATTTAGCGTTCATGTTCATTGTATCGGGGTTTCCCATGACATTGAATGCATACCAAATTGATATACATAAATTAAGAGGCAGATTTTGCCATATAACGGGGTTTGCTTCAATTAATACACAAATAAATAAGGCGCCAAACGGCGCCTTATAAACAGATATTAATTTAAACTAAACGTTTAATCTTGAGCGGCTTCACTTACACCAGCTCTATTTAGTAAATACTGAGTAAGCATAGGAACAGGACGACCCGTTGCGCCTTTTTTAGCGCCACTGCGCCAAGCTGTACCGGCAACATCTAAATGTGCCCAATTATACTTTTTAGTAAATTTAGATAAGAAACATGCTGCAGTAATAGTACCCGCAGAGCGCCCGCCTAAGTTTGTAAAGTCAGCAAATGGACTGTCTAGTTGATCTTGATAGTCATCCCATAATGGTAACTGCCATGCGCGGTCACCACTTTGCTCAGACGCTTTTAATAAATCGTGTGCAAGTGGGTTATGGTTTGATAGTAAACCAGTCGCATGCGCGCCAAGGGCTACAATACACGCGCCAGTCAGTGTTGCTACATCAATCACGGTATCAGGGTTAAAGCGTTCAACGTACGTTAGTGCGTCGCACAATACTAAACGACCTTCAGCGTCGGTGTTTAACACTTCAACTGTTTGCCCCGACATTGTTGTTAAAATATCACCCGGGCGATACGCATTTGAGCCAGGCATGTTTTCACAACCAGCTAAAACACCAATAACGTTAATCGGCAATTGCATTTGTGCAAGTGCACGCATTGCGCCAATAACACCTGCAGCACCGCCCATGTCGTATTTCATTTCGTCCATGCCTTCGCCTGGTTTTAATGAAATACCGCCTGAGTCAAACGTTAAGCCTTTACCAACAAGTACAATAGGGGCTTGGTCGTCAGCGGCGCCTTTGTAGTTAATAATCGACATAATTGATTCGTTATCACTACCTCGGCCAACAGCTAGGTAAGAATTCATACCTAGTTCTGCCATTTGCTTTTCGCCAATAATATCAACAGTGATGTTGTCAAAATTAGTCGCCAACTCTTGTGCTTGCTCGCCTAAGTACACTGGGTTACAAATATTAGGTGGCATATTAGCTACGTCTTTACATAGCTTACTACCTGCAGCAATGGCTAAACCATGCTCAATAGCGCTTTCGCCAATCGTTAGTTCGCGTCGTGTTGGTACGTTAAACACCATTTTACGAAGTGGACGACGAGGGTCTACTTTTTTACTTTTTAATTGGTTAAACGTATATAAGCAATCTTGCGTTGTTTCTACTGCTTGGCGTACTTTCCAGTAGGTGTCGCGACCTTTAACGTGTTGTTCTGTTAAAAAGCAAACAGCTTCCATAGAGCCTGTTTCGTTTAAGGTATTAATAGTTTTAGAAATAATTTGCTTATATTGCTTATCATCAAGTTCGCGCTCTTTACCGCAACCTACAAGTAATATGCGCTCGCTTAATACGTTTGGTACATGATGCAATAATAAAACTTGGCCTGGCTTACCTTCTAAATCGCCACGGCGAAGTAAATTAGAGATATAACCATCGCTAATTTTATCGAGTTGTTCACCAATGGGGGATAACCTACGTGGCTCGTAAACGCCAACAACAATACATGCGCTGCGCTGTTTTTCTGGGCTACCACTTTTTACGTTAAATTCCATTGTCACTCCTGGTTTTGAGTCATTTAAGTTATAAATTGGGGCTAAAAAATTATTTTCTAGTCTAAATTACGTAACTTATGTGCAGATAATTTTAATTTTAGCTGACTTTACTAGACTCTTACTGTGTAATTGAACTTTATATGCTTAAGGGCTACTAATGCAACATTATATCGTGCACTTAGGTAGGATAATTAATTTTGATGGCTTATAATAATAGCCTATTTGCCAGTATTAATTAGGCAAAATAGCTATTTGACTATTCTATTCTCACTATTGTAGTGATATTCCATGTTTAACAGGGGCGAGCATTGCTAATTTTTCGTTATTTGACCGCTGAGGTTTTAAAATCGCAGGTCGCCGTATTTTTAACTTTAATGACGATATTTTTGTCACAAAAGTTAGTTGGTATTTTAGGCGATGCCTCTGAGGGCAGTATTCCTGCTAAATTAGTGCTATCGATGATTGCGCTAAAACTTCCACAACTAGCCTCGCTAATACTTCCACTGAGTATATTTTTAGGCATTATTTTGGCTTACAGCCGTATTTACGCCGACAGCGAAATGACCGTGCTTAAAGCCTGTGGCGTAAGTGAATGGTATGTTGTGCGCGTAACGCTTATATCAAGCGTTGGACTTGCCATATTAGCTGCTGCACTAACTATGTATATAGCGCCGTGGGCAAGCGAGCAAGAATATCAATTAAAAGAACAAGCCAAAGCTGATGCTGGGTTATCGGCACTTCGGGCTGGGCGGTTCCAAGAAACCGGTAACGAAAAAGCCGTGGTGTTTATTCATAATATTGAAAAGGGCGGCAAAGAGCTCAATAAGGTATTTGTTGCGCAGTTACCCGATAGCGAAAAAGGTAACCTAGCGCGCTTGGTATATGCAGAGCAGGGTGTTGTGGTTGAAGCCGTAAATGGTGAACAACAACTAGTGCTTACTGACGGAAAACGCTACGAGACTGACGGCACAACTCCTGCACTTAATTTAACAGAATTTGATGGTTATAGCGTACAAATACGAGAGCAAGAAATAGAGCACCAGCGTCGTAAGTTAGAGGCTGTGCCAACCAATCAATTACTCGCAATTAATACGTCAGAATCTATAGCGCAGTGGCAGTGGCGATTAGCTATCCCGCTTTCTATCCCGTTACTTACTTTATTGGCAGTGCCGCTAAGTGTGGTTAATCCTCGCCAAGGTAAATTTGCAAAACTAGTGCCTGCTATTAGCTTGTACTTAGGCTACTTTATTTTATTAAATGCCGCTAAATTTGCCGTAGAAGATGGCAAAATCCCGCCTTCAATCGGCTTGTGGTGGATTCATCTTAGCGCCTTATTTATTGGTGGGTTATTAATTATAAAAGGGCGACCACTGGGCGCTTGGCTTAAAGCCGTTATAACTAAGCGGGAGTTAGGCGTATGATGAAAACACTTGATTGGTATTTAGGCCGCAGTGTTTTACAAACAACAGGCTTTGCGTTGCTAGTGCTTGTTGGCATTAGCACCTTAATTAAATTTATCGACCAGTTAAAGTCGGTAGGGCGCGGCAGTTACGATTTAATGACTGCAATGCTTTATACGCTTTATACAATTCCTGGCGATTTAGTAGTGTTTTTCCCGATGGCTGCGCTAATAGGTGGCTTAACAGGTTTAGGGGCGCTTGCCTCAAACAGTGAGCTTGTAGTGATGCAAGCCGCTGGTATGTCGCGCTTACAAATAATTGGCTCTGTGATGAAAACGGCCATATTTATGGCTATCTGTATGATGGCATTGGGCGAATGGGGCGCACCTGAAGCACAATTACACGCTAAAGAAATGCGTAACCAAGCAATACATGGCGGCGATGTGTTTAATACACAAAAAGGTGTATGGGCTAAAGACGGCAACAACTTTATTAATATTGAAGACGTTGATGAAAACGGCAGGCTTAACGGGGTGCATATGTACCACTTTGATAAATCGTTAGAGCTTACCCAAATTACTAAAGCAAGGGATGCACTGAGCCGAAAAGATGGCTGGTTACTTCGTGACGTTAACAAAGTTATTATTACTAGCGAAAAAACGACAACAGAGCAACTGCCTGAAGAGTTTTATCCTTCGCAACTCACAGCTGAAAAGTTAGGGGTTGTTTCGGTAAAACCAGAGTCGCTTTCGTTCACTGGGCTTTGGTCGTATTTAAGTTACCTAGAGCAAAACGAGCAAGACACAAGTACCTACGAGCTTGCTCTATGGCGTAAGTTGATGCAGCCTGTATCTGTTGCGGTAATGCTGCTGGTGGCGCTGTCGTTTATATTTGGCCCACTACGTACTGTTACCATGGGCGCACGTATTATTATGGGCGTTGTAACGGGGATTGTGTTTCACTTAACTAATGAAATATTTGGCCCTGTAGTTATGGTTTACCAAATACCTGCCATTATAGGTGCGGTATTGCCCAGTATTATATTTATAGGCTTTGCGACCTATTTGATGAATAAACGGGTATAAATTTACTTATTCGAAGTACGAAAAAGGGTGACCACTGGTCACCCTTTTTGCTTTTTAATTACTTCTTAACTATCGCTTAACTACCGCTTAACTCACGATTTGAAAAGTTAGTATTAATCAAGCTCACTATAAATACGTCTGTTTTCTTCTTTAGTAAGCGCAATAACTTCTGTTTTAGAGATGTAATCTTGTAGTGCTTTTTTGTTTTTAAAATCGACTAACACCACCAAATTACCTAAACCGAGTAATGCGCTAACGCTACGTATAATTGATTGCGGCCAGCTAATTAAATTACCCTCAAGAGTTTGTACTTTTAAACGCCATGCACGCATGCCAATGGTTTGCCCGCTTTTAGTCCAAAAGTAGCCAAAAAATACTAAGGTAACAATAATTAAAAGAGCGGTACGAATACCCGAAAGAAGATTTGAATTTTGAATAAAGGCAGATACATCCTCTGCGCCATTTAAACTAATTACATCGAGAGAAATAAGCCCTTGTACTGCAAATAAATACAGCACTACAGTTAACATCGCAAACGCAATAATGGCTAACGTATCGTAAACTAACGACGCAAAACGGCGCCAAAAACCAGCACGTGGAAACTCACCCGACATAAATACACTCTCACTATTAATATGCGAGCTAGTTTAGCAAAAAAGCTTACAAATACTAAGACATGTTAATGCTTAGAGAGGGAATTGATTTTATTGCTTTAAGTTATTACCTACAGGGGAAATGAAAAAGACCCTGCTATTGGTAGCAAGGCCTTTTAATTTATAGCGGATTTAACCTAGCTTTATAGCAAGGTATTTTATGTCGTCACCACTTATTTGCGGTAAAAAATAAATATCGCCGTATTTAAAATACTGCTGCGAGTTAATTATTACGGCCTGCGCTGCTTGAGGCAATGAATCGTAAGTTTGGCCCAAGCTATAATCATTCACATTCCCCACTTTTATTGCCTGATTAAGACGGGTTGGTGGCTCATCAACCACTGTATAACCGTCATTATTTGCGACGTAATACACGTTTTGATATGTGTAGTAGGTGGTATTGTGATGCTTAAAATGCCTGTAATTTTTTGGTAGCGTATTTATACGCAGGCCTCTAGGTGGCGTAACTACATGGTAGCCTCTTTTAGCTTTACGGTAGTAAAGGCCGTCGTTAAACGTAAACGAAATACCATTAAATCTAATCGATGCGCTATTGCGTGGTAAATGGTTTATAAATCGATTTTGTCTGTAAGCGACTGAATTATTATGGTTTGTTAAGTAGTTATATTTGCGCTGGTTGTAGCGGTATTGTTCACGCTTTTCCTGCTTGTACTTAGCAAGTTTACGTTTTTCTTGCTTACGGTCTTCTCGTTTTTCTTTTTTATGCTCAATACGCTGCTTTTTTTCATGGCGGCGTTCATCGCGTTTATATTCAACACGTTTGTCGTGGTCACGTTTAAAGCTTTTATCATTCTCTCGCTCGTTTTGTGCTCCAAGCGCAGAGCCTGATACTGCGCCAATGGCGAGCAGTGCAGGTAGTAAAAAAGTAAGTTTCATAGTATTGCCTCGTTTATGTTTTTACATAACTGTGCTCAATACTAGCGCCTCAAACTGAATGTTAACTGATATGTGCTAGTTTCAGAGACAGACCTTACAGCTTTTTACATTTTACTGACAGTTATTGACATAGTTAGTTTTTTTTTGCGATTTTAAAGGTTCTATAAGCCGACTTGTTTGAGGCGTGATTTAATAATATTGCTATTAAATTATGTGGTTGTGTTCTTAGTTATATTCTTTAATTTTTGTTTAGTGCGAAGCGTCATCTTAAAGATAGCGTGCATTTAAAACGCAAGCATGAGGTTTACGATATATGTTTATTATTGTACGTATAGCCTAAAATTTAAAACATAATCAGTCTTCTATGATTACTTGGATTTATGTAAGTGTAAACCAGCAGGAAATGCTTTCTGCTGGTTTATAGGTTGTATACTGAGATTAAATTGCTCCTTGATAGAACACACTTTAATTCGTGGGTTCAACTATTTTTGTATTTTATCTCTTAACAAATTTAATAGCTGGCTGATAAGTTACAAGTTTAACTTTAACTAATGGCGTATTTTTTACGCTTTTTTTAACCGCTTTAGCAGGCACATATTTAATTACTTTAACTTGTTTGGCTTTTTTCAGCTTCTGCTTTAACTGAACTTTTTTATATTCTTGCACGACATATACATTAGATGACGCTGCAAATGCTGAACCAGATAAAGTGCCGATAACTAATAGCGCAGGTAGTATAAATTTAAGTTTCATAATATTGCCTCGTTTGTGGTTAACATGTTCGATATTAACGTCTGAAACTGAATGTTAACTGACATATAAAAGCAATAGCGGAAGCTTTACACCCTTTTACTTATCTTTACTATTCTTGACGCTAATACCATTGCGCGGTAACACTTAATCAATTTTAGAGGTTAAATCTAGCGTTAACTCTATTAAAAAGTGACTGCTATACGACTGCATAAATGCAGAAGGTAGAGCAATGCAAGAGCAATTGTTGAGAACAACTAATAACAAAATTTCAGCAGTGTTATCAACACCGTTTTCTTACCTCAAAACAGGTAGCTTAATTAAGCGAATTGGTATAAAAACATATCGGTTCTATACCAATCCCATATATCGTTTAGAGTTTAGGTTGGCTACTTTTGATAAAAAGGATAATCGCTATAACCCACTTCGGTGCCACCATACATGGTCGCTGCATCGGCTTCGTTAAACGTCCAATTATTCGCTATACGCTCTGGTAAATCAGGGTTAGCTATAAATGGGCGACCAAATGCAAATAAGTCACCGTAACCTTCACCTAAAATACGTACCGCTTTTTCTACTGTGTATTTACCAGCATAAATAATAAGGCCAGAAAACTCAGATCGTACTGCTTTATAAAACTCTTGTGGTAGGTCAGGAGCATTTTCCCAATCAGCTTCAGCAATCGATAAGTAAGCAATGCCAGCTTGCTCAAGTACTTTTACCGCTTCTATATAAGTGTGGTGAGGGTTTGATTCAACCAGTCCTAAGTAAACACGGTCTTCGTCTGTACTTTCAAATAAAGGGGCAAAACGTACACCTAAACGGTTTGCACCTACAACGTCACTTACCGCTTCAACAATCTCTTTTAAAAAACGTAGGCGATTACTAAGCGTTCCACCGTATTGATCGTCACGGTTATTAGTATGCTCAGAAATAAACTGATTAACTAAATACCCGTTAGCACAATGAAGCTCTACGCCATCAAAGCCTGCTTCTAAAGCATTGCGTGCAGCTTGCGCATACATGTTTACCAGCTCGCCAACCTCAGTAGTACTTAGTGCACGGGGGGCACTTGGGTCAGCCAATGCGCCTTCACCTGGTGCGGTTTCAATAAATACTTTTACGTTGTCAGCCACAATATCTGAAGGGCCAACTGGTTTACCTGAATTTGGTTGCAGTGTGGTGTGCGATACGCGCCCTACATGCCAAAGCTGAGCAAAAATAACACCGCCTTTGGCGTGTACTGCGTGTGTTACTTTTTTCCAGCCTTCAATTTGTGCTTGCGAGTGAATACCAGGTGTCCAAGCGTAGCCTTGGCCACGAGGTTCTATTTGCGTGCCTTCGGTAACCATAAAGCCAGCCGATGCGCGCTGCGCATAATACTCAGCCATTAATTCATTAGGAATATTGCCAGGCTGAGTGCTGCGAGAGCGAGTAAGAGGTGGCATCACAATACGGTTTTTAAGAGTAAAAGGGCCAAGCTCAATTGATGAGAATAAAGGGGCGGTATTAACTGATTCTGATTTCATTTTAAATTCTATTATAAAGCAAATAAAGGCTTAAATAGTGGTTAAGCAACGTTGGCAGCATAGAGATTTAAAGATACAATTTGAAACAACACTTTTTTGTACAGCATACAATTATGAATGGTATTAGTCGGCTCGATATAAAACAGTTAAGAGTGCTCAGTAGCTTGTTAGAGCTGCAAAATCTGTCGCAAGTAGCTAAAAAAATGGGGTTAACGCAACAAGCCATTAGTGAGCAACTACGAAAGCTACGAGATTTATTTGACGATCGCTTGTTTATTCGCCAAGGCAATAACATGGTTGCTACTCCTAAAGCGCAAGGACTTAAGGCGCCTGTTAATCATATTTTAAAGCAATTAGAATCGTTACTAGAGCCCGAGCTGTTTAGTCCGCAAACCTATAAAGGCGTGTTTACCATAAGCGCAACCGACTACGCCACGCAGGCTTTACTACCGCAATTATTTAATATTACCCGTCGCGAAGCCCCCGGTTTAAAGCTGATAGTGCGCGACTTTGCATCCGATAACGTTAATCAACTTATAACGGCAGGCGAGCTTGATTTATTGATTAGCTTTCCAGAATTTATACCTGACAATCTTTCTTATATTACTTTGTTTGAAGAGCAGCATTTGTGTATTACCGGTATAGGTAACACTACTTACACTGAGCCTTTGAGTTTGGCGCAATTTGCAAAGCATTCACAGCTAGTGGTATCGCCATCGCGCGCTAATTTGCGTGGTTCGCACGATCAATGGTTTGAAAGCCAAGGGCTAAAACGTAATATTGTTATGTCGGTACCGAGTTTTTCAGCCGTGCCCGACATTTTACATACAACCGATATGTTAGCGTTTTACCCATCAAGATTATTACCAAATAGCAAAGTTAAGCAACTAAAAATAGAAGCTCTGCCTCCTACATTTAAAGTAATAGCTGCATGGCATCCACGTACTAACAACAGCCCAATTCATAAGTGGTTGATAGAGCAGCTGCAAAATTTATAACGATGTAAAACATCTAAAGTGATTACTTTTTACTGTTAAATTAGCAACCCAATATTTAGATTAAATCATTTAACCTCTCCTTAACCCTCGACCGAATAAGCTATGTGCAATGGTATGAATTAGGCATAGTTAAATGGTTTATTTTAAAAAGCACTCAACCGGTTTGTTACTTGCACTTAGTTGCACGCTTGCTGCATGCAGTAGTCAGCCAAGCTATCAAGGTAATAGTACTGAGCAGTCGCTAAAGCAACATGCAAACTGGCAGTACACACAAAGTAACGCACAGCAAGTAAATTACATTACCGATTTGGTGGATATTGAAGGGCTTGATTCGCTTATTGAGCAAGCTGTTACTAATAATCCATCATTTAATCAAGTGCATGTTGCATTAAAACTAGCTTATGCGCAGCGTGATGTAACCGCTGCAAGTCAGTGGTTTAGTGTAGATGCAGGATTTGACGCGCAGCGCAGTGAGACCGAAGGCACGCAATATAGCTCATCAGTAGGTATAAGTTGGGAAGCCGATATATGGCAAAAAATTGCTGACAACGTAGCCGCGCAAGATATGACTATTGCCAGTAACCAAGCTACTTATCAAGGTGCTAAAGACACATTAGTAGCGAGTGTTATTCGTACTTATTTAAATATTATTTTGCAGCAAAATTTACTCGATATAGAGCAACAACGTTTAGTTGTTTTACAAAATAATGAGCAAAGTATTGTAGAGCGCTACCAATATGGGTTAGGTGATTTAGAAGCGCTTGATACCGCCCGTACTAGCACGGCATCTACTCGCGCAACCATTGCTAACTATCAAGAACAAATAGCAAAAGCAAAACGTGCTTTAATGCTAATTGTTGGTACAAATAAACTTGAGTATCTGCCAGATACCTTAACACTACCAAACGTTATTGAGCCACTAAGCACCTTACCAGCGCAAGACCTAGCAAGGCGACCTGACTTGCAAAGTGCTTATTACGATATTCAGGCAAAGCATTACTTAGTTGATGTATCGTATAAAGAATTACTGCCTAGCATTTCGCTTTCAGCGTCATTAAGTGATTTAGCAAGCACCCCAAGCCAAGCATTATTAGCCAGCCCAGTGTGGAGTTTATTGGGGAGCTTAAGTGCGCCTTTATTTGAAGGCGGTGCATTACGGGCGCAAGTTGATATAGCAAAACTTAATGCTGAACAAGCATTTTGGCAGTACCAAGACACTCTATTAAATGCGGTAAACGAGGTAGAAAATGCCCTCGGACAGGAGCAGTCATTAACCGAGCAACGACTACAAATAAGCAATGCGCTTGCCAGCGCTAAAAGCAGTTTTAGTAACTATCAAAGTAAATATCAACAAGGCTTGGTTGATATTTTAGATTTGCTAACAGTGCAACAAAAAGTATACGACCTGCAAGCTCAACTTAGTCAAATAAACTACACCCTTTTAACTAACCGCATAGATTTAGGCCTTGCTTTGGGCCTTGGAGTATCGTCATGAGAATTTCGCCAACACCTGTTGTTGTAACCCTTGTTGCAATTATTAGTATAGGGCTTGCTGTTGCGTATAACGCTAAAAAAATGGATGAACAAGCTAATAGCTCAAAATCTGCCACAGTTAGAACTATTGCACCAAATGTATCGGTAATTAATGCTGTTGCGGGTACTTACCAAGCTTATGTGAACGGACATGGTCAAGCAAAGGCGCATTGGACACTGACCTTAAAAGCACAAGTTAAAGGCGAAGTGACTAATATGAGTGAGCAGTTTGCAACCGGAAACTTTGTATCTAAAGGGCAGGTGTTTGCAAAAATAGATAATACTGAATACTTACAAGCCCTCGCAAATGCCAAAGCCACACTCGCTGATGCGAAACTCGCACTGCAAGAAGAGCAAGATCTAGGGGAACAAGCAAAACGTGAATGGGAACGCTCAGGTGTTACGCAAGCGCCAAGCTCACCACTGGTATTTAGAACCTTGCAGCTAGAAGCCGCGCAAGCCACGCTTGATGACGCTCAATATGCACTTAAAACAGCACAGCGTGATGTAAATAATACCCAGCTAAGTGCTCCATTTGATGGCGTTATTTTATCGCGAGATATTGATTTAGGTACTTATGTTGGTATTGGCGATACGCTTGCCACATTAAACAGCACTGACAAAGTAGAAATAACCGTGCCGCTTTCATTGAATCAGTGGCAAAATCTGGCAAATAATAAGTCAAATGAGGTGATTTTAAGTGATGTAGCTACTAATACCAAATGGACTGGCTACATTGAGCGTTTTGAACAACACCTAGACGAAAGCTCTCGCCAGCGCAGCGTTATAGTTGCTCTTGATAAACCGTTTGAGCAAGCGACACCATTATTACCAGGTACATTTTTAGCGGTTGAAATTGCTGGTAAACAATTAAGTAACGTAATTGAACTGCCTGCTTCAGCGGTATCGCAAGATGGCTTAATTTGGTACGTGAATGATAAAAACAACTTAGTAAGCACACAAGCCAATAAAGTATTTGAGCGTGGAGATTACGTATACATTTCACCAATAGAGGGTGTTAGTAATTTAAAAGTAGTTGTGCGTCCACTTGTTAGTTATTTAAACGACATGAGGGTAAATCCAATTGTTGAGGGGGTACAATAATGAGCCCTCATCAACCACCTCAAGTACCTAGCAGTAATAATCCGTGCACGGTATTATTAACTGGTTTGCAAATAACTCTGTTGCCGCTAATTTATTGTTAATAAGCGTGATTGTAATGGGGATTATGTCGCTTTCTACTTTGCGTAAAGAAGCTTTTCCGAGTTTGGAGCCTGATACTGTTTCGGTATCAGTTGTTTATGACAGTGGTGATGCATTACAAGCTGAAGAGGGGATTGCGCTCAAAATAGAAGAAGCTCTTGAAACAGTACAAGGTATAAAGCGCATTACCTCTACATCTGATGCAAGCGGCAGCCATGTTAGCATTGAAAAAGAAACAGATTATTCACTCGATGAGCTACTCTTTGATGTAAAAAATCAAGTTGATGCAATTAACAACTTCCCTGTTGATGCTGAGCAACCTGTTATTGATAAAGCGCGCAGGCAAGATCATGCACTAACACTACAGCTTTTTGGGGATGCAGATCGCCATACATTACAAAACCTAGGTGAAAAACTCAAAGCCGATTTATTAGCGCAATCAGGTATTACTGATGTAACTCAGTCGGGTGTTCTCGATCCGATGATGTCAGTAGAAATCGATGAAGGTAAATTACAAGCCTATGGATTAACCATTAGTGACATAAGTGAGGTGATTAATAACGAGTCATCAAGCCCACTATCAACTAGTTTACGCGATAGCAGTAAAATTATACGTCTGAAAGCGGCTGACCAAGCTTACTGGCAGCGCGACTTTGCCAATATCGTTTTACTCACTACCGCATCTGGCGCGCAAATCAAATTAGGTGATGTTGCTATTGTTAGCGACAGTTTTTCTGAAGATAACAACTCACTAAGTCGTTATAACCAACAAAATGCAGTCGGCGTTGAAATTCTAATGGGTGATACCAGCGACATAATCACCATTGTTGAGCAGGCTAATAATGTAATAAAAACGTGGCACGAAAGTGGTCTATTACCTCAAAATGTAGAGCTAGAAAGCTGGAATGACAAAAGCACCATGATCACCGAACGTTTATCGCTACTGACTAAAAACGCGGTGACCGGTATTATTATGGTGTTTGTAATACTAGCCATATTTTTAAATGTACGTGTGGCTCTATGGGTTGCTGGTGGCTTGCCATTTGTATTTTTTGGCACGCTGTATTTTATGACCGATGGCTACACCGCACTGACCATAAACGAAATGACTACCTTCGGCTTTATTATGGCGCTGGGCATAGTAGTAGACGATGCCGTTGTTGTCGGCGAGAGTATTTACACTACACGTAAAAAACATGGCGATACAATAAACAACACGGTTTTGGGTACAATGAAAGTAGCTGTACCGACAATATTTGGGGTATTGACCACTGTTGCTGCATTTATGGCACTGTCGAATGTATCTGGTAATCTAGGTAAAATTTACTCTCAATTTGCCACTGTAGTGACCATCTGTTTACTGCTTTCGCTTGTTGAATCAAAGCTTATATTACCCTCGCATTTAGCCCATGTAAGTACCAAGCGCCAAATTAAAAAAGGGTTAAGTGGGGTATGGTCCAAAATACAACATGGCGCCGATAGCGGTCTAAATTGGTTTAGCAAAAACATTTATTGTAAGGTTATTGAACTCTCATTGCGCTTTAGATATGCAGTCGTTGCTGGGTTTATTGCTTTTTTTATACTCGTCATAGGTATGCCAATGACAGGCGTAGTAAAAGTAGGTTTTTTCCCAAGCATTCTGGGCGATACCGTATCCGCCAACTTGGTTATGCAAACTGATGCTGCTTATGGTCAAACAAACAAAAACTTACTAATGCTTGAGCAAAGTGCAATACAAGCTGAGCAAAACTTAATGACTAAGTTTAATTCAGATAAAAGTGAAATAACCAGTTTACAAGTAATTAGTAGCAGCGATACAAGTGGTACGGTAAGCGTTGAGCTATTAGATGATGGCGCTTTCACTGCAAGTGAATTTGCTCAAGAATGGCAGCGCTTAGCCGCAAGTCCTGAGGGCAGTAAAAAGCTACAAATATTAGCTACGCGTAAAATGGTTGATAATTTTAAAGTTGAGCTTAAAGCATGGGACGACGAAACCGTAATGGCAGCGGGCGCACTATTTAAAGAGCACTTACAAAATACGGCAGGGGTTAACGGAATAGACGACAATTTAAATCCCGGTCAACCGCAGTTAAAATTTACACTAAGCGCGCAAGGTCGCGCCCTAGGTATGGATACCGCGAGCTTATCAAAGCAAATACTGCAAGCCTTTGGCGGCGCAATTGTACAGCGTTATCAACGTAATAAAGACGAAATAAAAGTACGTGTACGTTATCCAGAGAACGCCCGTCAAACACCTGCCGATATTATGCAATCGCGTATCCGATTGCCTGATGGCACCGTTGTACCGCTTGTAAACGTAGCGACAATTAACAGTGAATACCAACACGATGAAATAACGCGTATTGATGGACTTCGTGCAATTTATTTAAGTGCGCAAGTAGATAAAGATGTGATTGCTCCAAACGAATTAGTGGCTGATTTACAACGCGACTTAATACCAGAATTAACTCAGCAATTTCCTACTTTGAATATTCATTTTGCGGGTGAAGCTGAAGAGCAAGACGAAACAACAGGGTCAATGTACGGCATGTTTGTAGCTGCTTTATTAGTTATATATGTACTGTTGGCTATTCCGCTTAAATCGTATGTTCAACCTATGTTGATCATGGTAGCAATTCCGTTTGGTGTAGTTGGTGCAATACTTGGGCATTGGTGGAACGACTTAACCATTAGCATATTGTCATTAAACGGTATATTGGCGCTCAGTGGTGTGGTGGTAAACGACAGCCTATTACTTGTTTCGCGTTTTAACGAACTAACAAAAGAAGAGGATATGAATACGCATGATGCCATAGTTGAGTCGTGTACGAGTCGTCTGCGTGCTGTTTTACTAACCTCAATTACAACTTACGCAGGCTTGGTGCCGCTTCTTAGTGAAACCTCAATTCAGGCACAATTTTTAATCCCTGCGGCTGCATCACTTGGTTACGGTATTTTGTTTGCCACAGTTATTACCTTAATACTTATACCTGCATTATTGATGATTCAAACCGACGCTAAACGCGGTATTGATGCTGTGCTAAAATCGCTAGGTGCTAAAAATAAAACGCAGGAAACAGCCTCTTAATGATAAACGTACTACTGGTTGAAGACGACATCGACTTGGCAACCACCATTGTTGATTATCTCGAAATTGAGTCAATAGAGTGTGACCATGCAAGTAATGGCGTAATGGGCTTAAATTTAATAGAACGTAATCAATATCAAATGATTATATTAGATGTAAACATGCCAAAAATGGATGGTTTAACCATGTGCAAAACATTACGTGAGCGAGGCATTGATACACCAGTATTAATGCTGACAGCGCGTGATAGCCTCGACAATAAGCTTGAGGGATTTGCAGCCGGTAGTGACGATTATCTCGTAAAACCATTTGCTATGAAAGAGTTGGTAGCGCGCGTTAAAGTATTAGCAAAACGCAAAAGTGGTGAGGTAAAGCGCCTTACACTTGCTAATTTAACGCTTAATTTAACCGCGCATACGGCAACTGTTGCGGCGCACAATTTAAAGTTATCACCCATTACTTTTAAGTTATTAGAATTACTTATTAGGGAGCAACAAAAGCCAGTTACCCGACACGCAATTATGCAAGCCATTTGGGGAGACGAGCAGCCCGACAGTAACAGCCTAAAAGTACATATTTACCATTTACGAAAACAGTTAGAGCAAGCTAATTGCCAAGCGGTACTTGAGACAATTCCCAGTGTAGGGTTTGTATTAAAACTAAAAAATGAGACACATGCATGAAAATAAGACCTAGTTTAAGGTTGTACTTTTTTGTCAGCATGATGCTTTTAAGTTCGTTAATGGCTATTGGTTTTTCGTTTTTAAGTGTTAACTATTTTACCGATGGTTTAGACAAAGGCTTGAATGGCGTAATGCATGTACTTTCGCAATCGGCTGAGGTTAAAAACGGGCAACCGAAAGAAATGATTGGTTTTAAAATAGCGAGTCGTTGGGAGGATGTGCCAAATGAGATTAAGAAACGTTTTATAAAGCCTACAGAGCGAGGTATATTGCAAAAAAGCCAAGAAAAAACAGCGTTTTTTTCTATGCCAAAAGACTTATATTTTGTTGTGTATTTTGAAAACCCTGCTGGTGAAGCTCGTTATGTATCACGTATTATGCTTGAGGAAAACCGCCTTCCAAAAAAAGGAAAACCCGAAAAACCAATACAAAGGTTATTATGGATAGCGTTAACGGGGATAACGGCAATAGCGCTGTTTACCTTCTTTTTGTTTATGGTAATGAAAAAGATAGCAAAACCGGTAGAGTCCCTGCGGGGTTGGGCTAAATCGTTAAATCAAACAAATTTACAACAGGCGCCACCTGACTTTACTTACAATGAGTTAAATACGTTGGCAACCTTAGTGCGCAGCAGTTTACTTTCGGCTCATGATAGCCTTGAGCGAGAGCAGCGCTTTTTAAGTTATGCAAGCCACGAGTTACGTACGCCAATTTCGGTTATTCGCAGCAACGTTGAGTTACTGAACCGCTTAAGCGAAAAAGCCCCTTTAAGCGACAAACAGCAACTTACACTGCAGCGAATAGAGCGAGCCGGTTTAACTATGAGCGATTTAACCGAGACGTTATTGTGGCTTAGCAGAAATGACGACCAGCAAGGTTCACCAGGGCCTGTAAACTTAGCCGAAAAAATAACGACCTTAGGTAACGAACTCGATTATTTACTCAATTCAAAACAAGTTGATGTACTTATAAATACCGACAATCAAAGTGCGACTATTAATACCGAAGCCACTGCATGCCACATTGTGCTTACTAACTTAATTCGTAATGCGTATCAGCATACGCAACAAGGGCAAGTGCGTATTACTCAACAAGGTAGCCGCGTGATTATAGTAAATAGCAGCGCACAAACTGATACGTCACACGTTACTAATAGCGCAAATAAGCCTACCAATATTGGCTACGGTTTAGGATTAGAGTTAAGCGAAAAAATAATAAAACGACATGGTTGGGTATATGAAGTAAACGACATGCCAGGGCGTTATGAAGTGGTGGTCGATTTTAGTTAATACGCTTTTTTTACATTCAAAAATATTTAATTTAACGCTGAGAATATAAAAAACTTAGTGATAGTAATGTGTTAAGTAATTTGCTAAAACTATAAGTAAGAAAATATGTGAGCGTAACGCGAGTAGAAATGCGTGTGGATCGACCACTATCAAATAATTATGTGATTAAAAAGCAAGGAGGCGATATGCCATTTGGTGATTTACTTAAAGATAAAGTTAGAATTATGCGGTCTAGTGGCGAAGAGCATGATGATATTGCTGCTAGCGTGCAGAAAAATAAAATTTTCATTCATAGATCTGATGTATTAATTGAAGCTGGTGATTTTATTGAACGTACTATGTCAAATGGTGGCGTTGAACTTTATGAAGTTGTCGATCCTGGTTTTCATGAAAAAATGGGTGGGCTTCCTTCTGGCTATCAAATAGATGTAAAAAAGATGAATAAAAATTTTTCTCCTAAATCTCATTATCCATCAGTTTCCAATGAAACGAATAAGAAAATATTTATAGTTCATGGGCAAGATGAATTAGCAAAAGTTACCTTAGCAAGGTTCATAGAAAAAATTGGTTTAACACCAATTATTTTGCATGAGCAGGCTAGTTCAAGCCAGACGATTATTGAAAAAATTGAATCTTACGGCGATGTTGGTTATGCAATAGTGCTTTACACTCCATGTGATGTAGGAGCTAAAAGCGGTGACGATTGCAAACCAAGGGCTCGCCAAAATGTAGTTTTTGAACATGGCTATTTTATTGGACGATTGGGACGAAGAAAAGTTACTGCGTTGGTTAAGGGAAATATAGAAACTCCAAATGACATTAGTGGAGTCGTTTATAATGATTTTGATGATCGTGGCGCATGGAAAATGGACGTTATCAAAGAGCTACAGCATTCAGGATATGAAGTTGATTTAGCTCGTGCGTTATAAATCACATAACAAGCATAAAACAGAAAAATGACAGTTGACTATTTCTAATTAGATCAAAATTTTGGTGAATTATTATTCACCATCTATAGACTTACATGGAGTGTTAATTCATATGTTCAAATTCATAATTATTTTAATCTCAATTACTTCTTTCAATGCCTTGGCTGCAGAGAAGGTTAAACTTGGAGTTGTGGGGAACGTTGGCGCTGATGGTTTTTTTAGCCCGACGGTAACATCATTTGTTATTGAAAAAGTAGAGCCTAATTCACCCGCTGAAAAAGCAGGGATTGTTGCTGGGCAGAAAATAATTTCTATAGAAAATTGTAAAATTCCAGGCTGCCCTGCCAGTGAAGCAAAAGAATTAATGCGCAAGGAGTCTGGAGAGATTTTACAATTACTTTTAGAGAATGAAGATGGTAGCAAGGTACCTTTAAAAATCCCTATGAATGCTTGGTAAACCTAAGACGTTTTTAAAATACCTAAATATACCCAGCCTATAAAGCATGTTTATTCCCAAAGCGTGGGTTTGTGTAAATGAACTAGGCGCAGTAAATGTTGGCAATGTTAGCGAGCTTTTGGAGTACTACTTACTCGGTTTATATGTAGGTTACTGCTTAAAGTAATTGGGATAGATTAAAAAGGTTTGATCAGTAATAACCTTATTTAATTAATGAATACATTGGTATTGCGTTAAATACGGCAATACCAATGATTATTAGACTAAAGCTTACAAATCGCTGCGCCAACCCATACCAGACTCTTCCATTAAACGCTCGTACACGCCTTCTATGTTAAGCGGTAACCATGCATCAAACTGCTTAAAGTCACTAAATTGGTCTAACTTTACATTTTGTTTAATTTTGTCAAGTGTATTACCAGCTAAAACGCCTGCGGTTACTTGGCTATATAAAAGCTCTAAGTAACTTAAGTAACGCGCTACATCAGCCTTGCTGCCAATATCGGCATGTCCACCTACAAAAGTATTAAAGTCGTATTTGAGTACCGCTTGGGTTGAGTTAATCATGCCTTGAATATCGTAACTCCACAGTTTTTGCCACGGCATTCTGCCAATAACAATCCAATCAACAACAAACAATGTTTTTTGCTTTTCGAATAATACACTAACCGAACCACGACCATCGTTTGGACCATGATAGTTAAGCTTTACTGTTGAATCACCAAGGGTAAGCAGTAGCTCGTTATCAAAGGTAAGGTTGGGTGTTACGGTTTTCATTTGTGTGTTTTTAATATCTTGCGCAGCGAGTTTATGCGCTACAAAAGTGGTGTGCGGGCTTTTAAATACCTCGGCGCCGTAAATATGATCGCTGTGATTATGGCTATAAATTACATACTTTACCGGTACGTTGTAGCGAGTTTTAATTTGCTCTTTTAACCAGGTGGCGGCTTTTTTATTAAGTGGGTCGGTAACAACTGCGCCCTCAGGAGTGATTAAAAATACGGAGCGGTGTCTGTCGTCTATAAAGCGGTGGAGGCCGTCCCCTAAGTCTTCTATTTCATAGGCTTGTGTGGCAAAGCCTATAAATAATAGGGCTGTAGTTAATAGTTTTTGTAGCAAGCGGGGCATACACCATTCCTTTTAAAATTGATTAAATTAATAACGCTATTAAAAGAAGAAAGCGCAAAGTCGCAAAAAATTTCAGTAATTGGTTTAATTAAAGCTTAAAACTTAAAACTTAAAACTTAAAACTAAACCTAAACTTAAGTAAAAGGATCAAATATAAGGATGAAATAAAAAGCCATTATAAAAATGGCTTTAGATAGGTTGGTTGGGTTTATCTTTGTGTTAGTTGTTGGTTTATTTCTTCAAAGATACTCGCGTCATCTATGGTTGAAGGTATTTGTAGCTCTTCGCCATCAACTAGTTGACGTAAATTTTTACGCAGTATTTTACCCGAGCGTGTTTTGGGCAACCTATCTACACTGACTATATTTTTAAGGCACGCAATAGCGCCAATCTGATTACGAACACTTAAAACAAGCGCTTGTTCTACGTCGGTACTTGAGCCCATAAAATCATTTTTAAGCACGATCATTCCCATAGGAAGCTGCCCTTTTAGAGGATCGTTCACACCAAAAACAGCGCATTCGGCAACAGCAGGGTGCGCGGCTACTATCTCTTCCATTTCGCCGGTAGAAAGCCTATGTCCTGCTACATTTATAACGTCGTCGGTTCTGCCCATAATAAATAGGTAGCCGTCTTCATCAATATAACCGCCATCTCCAGATAAATAATAACCCTCGTATTCATTTAGGTAGCTTGCTTTAAAGCGCGGGGTATCTTGCCAAATTGTTGGTAGGCAACCCGGTGGAAGTGGCAGCTTAATTACCACGGCGCCTTGCTCGTTAGCTGCGCATTCATTGCCATCCATATCTAATATTCGCACGTCAAAACCTGGAGTAGGCACGGTAGAGCTGCCAGGTTTTGTTGCTAAGTACTCAAGCCCTACAGGGTTACAAGCAATAGCCCAGCCAGTTTCGGTTTGCCACCAATGATCGAGCACTGGCAGTTTGGTTTTTTCTTTAAGCCACTCGTAAGTGGGAGGGTCTAACCGCTCGCCGGCTAAAAACAAACGTTTTAAGCTAGAGGTATCGTATTGATTAAAACCATCGGCATTTGGGTCTTCTTTTTTAATTGCTCTAAAGGCGGTGGGGGCACTAAATAATGCATTTACTTTATACTCTTCAACCACGCGCCAAAATGCACTGGCGTCGGGTGTTTTAACCGGTTTACCTTCATATAATACGGTCGCGCAGCGATACATTAGCGGTGCGTAAACTATATAAGAGTGCCCAACTACCCAGCCAATGTCAGACGCTGCCCAAAATACGTCGCCGGGCTTCATACCATAAACGGTTTCCATGCTGTATTGCATTGCCACTGCGTGACCGCCATTTTCGCGCACTACGCCTTTGGGTGTGCCTGTAGTGCCTGAGGTATATAAAATATAAAGCGGATCGTTACCATTTACAGGCACCGGATCTGCGCTTGCAGCCGTTTGCATTGCCTGAGTCCAATCTATGTCTCGCTTAGGCTTAAGAGTGGCGGTGACTTGTGGACGTTGATAAATAACGCAGTGTTCTACTTTGTGCGCAGCTAAGTCTATTGCGTTATCAATAAGTGGTTTGTATTCAATAACGCTGTTTACTTCAACACCGCATGAGGCGCTAAGTATAAGCTTAGGTTTGGCATCATCAATACGTACAGCCAGCTCGTGTGCAGCAAACCCACCAAATACCACCGAATGAATAGCACCAAGGCGAGCGCACGCCAACATTCCAATAACCGCTTGTGGGATCATTGGCATATAAATAACAACGCGGTCGCCTTTTTTAACACCTAACGATTGTATTACGCCTGCAAATTTAGCCACTTCTTGTTGTAGTTGTGAGTAGCTATAAGTTTGTTTTGTATTGGTAACAGGGGAGTCGTAAATTAGTGCCGTTTGCTCGCCAAATCCGGCAATAACATGCTGGTCGAGCGCTAAAAAACTGGTGTTTAATTGCCCGTCGCTAAACCAATGGTAAAGCCCGTCGCCGTCTTGTGTGTATGCTTGCTTTGGTGTTTTATACCATGGAATGTTTTTACTTTTTTTAAGCCAAAACTCGGCTGGATTTTGCTTGAATTCATTATATTGCTGTTGATATTCGCCTGACATGTAAGGCTCCTAAAACTAAATTTGTGTGTGAGAGACCTTACAAAATGTAGGCTTTTTTTAAAGAACAGGCTATTCGACCTTGGTCGGTTAAAAGTTAATCAGTACACTGGTTTTAAAAATACAAAATTGACAATACAAAGCGTGTGGTTCAGCATGGCGGGCAGTGAAAATAAGAGAAAACAATTTATGAGTAACACAGTACGAGTAGGCGTAGCGGTTATTATTATGCGCCAAAACACTATTTTATTAGGTGAGCGTATTGGCGCGCATGGCGCTAATACATGGGCAACACCTGGTGGGCATTTAGAGTTTGGTGAAAGTGTTGAGCAATGTGCAATACGAGAAGTGTTTGAAGAAACAGGTTTAAAGGTAAGTAAAATTACTAAGCTTGATTTTACCAATGATATTTTCACAGCAGAGAACAAACACTATATTACGTTGTATGTAAAAGCTGATTTTGAAGGCGGGGAGCCTGAGCTTAAAGAACCTAATAAATGTTTAAAGTGGCGCTGGTGCGATATTAATAATCTACCAACGCCACTGTTTACATCACTAAAAAATTACTTAGCTGAAGCAGTATTAGGCTAAGGCGTTATTTTGTTGACGGTGTCGCTGGGCTTAACGCTAGTTTACTAAAGCTTACTTGAGCGTAATCGCCATTTAGCTTATCCGTAGCCCAATCACCAGTACCTAAACAACCTGGGTACCAAATACCTTTCGCACTTTTAGTACTACATTGGTTATAAGCACCGGCTTTAAAGTAATGCCAATCTGCTGCGTAGCCATGTGGATGATCTTTTTCGTCCACTTTGCCATAAGCATCTACGTTATTACCTAAGTTAATAGAGTAGTTAACGTCTTCTTTGCCTTCTGCGCTAAATGTAAGGTGCATAACGTTTTTATACACATTTACCGTGTAGCTAAATTCTTCACCTAGTGCAATACCGGCACGGCCTGGTTCGTTAGGGTTTTCCCATGTATTACCCCAAACAGGGTAAGTAATGTCTGTACGGTCAGGATTCGTTTTAGGTAAGTTACGTTCGTAGTTCCAAAAAACTGAGCCCGTTTTATGTCCTGGCCATTTTTTGTAATAAATTTTAAGCGGCTCATTGCCCCAGCCATAACCAAGCTTGGTATCAATAAGTGCCTGATCTTTACCAGCGTGAATTTGCCCTACAACCACTGAGAATGCAGCTTTCTTGCTAGGGTCAGTAGCACGTAGCGCAACGTGATCTACTTTTAATGTTGCTTCCATTTTACCGCCAACAGAACCAAATCGGTCAGATAACGGATGCACAGCTAAAGCGAAGTTATTTTTAGAATGTTTAGTTTTAATTTTAGTATTTGATCCACGGATCATTTGTCTAAGTTCGCTACGGGTATTAGTAGAGTTAGCACTTGTAAGTGCCTTATTTGGAGAGGTAAATACCATGTAGCCTTTATCATCAAGATAAAAAAAATCAGGATGCGAGTAGGTTTGAATTTCTTCAACGTCAATGGTGTCAATTTTACCGTCGTTGTTTAAATCAACGGGTACATTTATTTTCCATTGCGATAAATCAAATTTGCTAGCAGGTACTGGTGCATCGCTTTGCTGGTTATTGCTTTGCGTGCTTGTACAAGCGGTAAAAAGTAAAGGGGTGATAACGGCTAAAGCCATAAGTTTAAATGTGGATGTATTTTTTATCATTATTGTCTCTGTGTGATGAAGTAAAAATTGTGCGGTACAGGCATCGCTTAATCTCAATCTAGCATACCAATTTAACAATTAAAACTTACCAATTAGTAAAATTAAATATTTTTTAAATGATTTTTTGTTATACCAATTTGGTTTGGGTGTTTTTTAACGGCTTTTATGGAAGTGTTTGCGGTATGTATTTTTTATGTGCTTGGCTATTCATTTAGTGATGTATAACGTAGATTTTGGCGCTAAGGCGCAGTCTATTTTTTGGGGGGAGAGGAGATTTTTAACTTTGTAGTTTGCTTTGCAGCGTTTAGCAAATAACTAAATAACCACTGCCAATAACTAATGTCGGGCTTTAACTATAGTTAGTGCTGCATGTTAGTCGTGTTTGGTAATAAAAGTTGCCACTTGTTTAAAATGGCATGATATTCACCATTTTCTTTAATACTATTTAATGCGTCAGAGAGTGCTTTAGCTGTTTTAGGATTAAGTTTATTACTTGCTGCAAAATTAAGTGAAGAGGGTAGATCGCTTAAATGAATTCGTTTTGTTATTAGGCTAGGATCGAGTCCTAAACTTTTTAGCTCGTTATCAATAGTTAGTGTATTAGTCACTACAAAGTCGATTCGGTTTTTATAAAGCATTTGCCAAAGTTGATTATAGTAACTGACCAGTATTAAATTTTTGTTTTCGGTAAAGCCTTTTTGTTTTAAGTAGGCTTCGCTTAGGTAGCCACGAATGGTTGCTACTTTATATTCTTTTGCAAAATTTAAGTGAACGACTTCATCTATATGGCTTTTTAAACTAACTAAATAGGCGTCTGCAACGTACACCTCACCTAACCACGTATATTTATCAATCCGCTTTGGGGTTTTTAACAAAGACAACATTATGGCGTTGGTATTTGTTTGATGCTCCTTAAAAACGCGAGCCATGGGCATTATTTCAAAGTTAGCGGTTAATTTTGTTTGCTTTACAACGGCTTTGGCAATGTCGACTAAAGCGCCAGTTACTTCACCTTGCTGATTTTTAAAGTGATAAGGAGGAAGGTCTTCAGCTATAAAAGTAACCGAATCGGCGTTACACAGGGGGCTATATAAAATAAATACAAAAGCACTTAATAAAACACGCAAAAACATAAAAAATCTTTTAAAGCAATAATACACCTAGTGTAGAGAGTATTAACTAAAACATATATATATTATGTTTATATAACGTAAATAATTTGCACTTACTTGGCTGTTCTTGCTGTTTTGTATTTTATAAATTGTAATGGCGAGCATTTATGCCAGCGTAAAAAAGCTCGATTAAAAGAGCTTTGATCTTTAAATCCTAAAATATTAGATAAATCAGCAAGTGGCATGCTGGCTATTAATGTATCTGCACGTTTTTTACGTTCTTTTTCAAGTAGCTGAGCAAAGGTTAAGTCTTGTTGTTTTAAGCGTCGTTGTAGCGTTCGGGGTGTTAAATTAAGCGCATCAGCTATGCCTATTAGGTTGCAGTTTTGCAAGGTAGTTTTAGCTGTAAGTAACTGATTAACTTTATCGTCAATACACTGCTGGCTTTTAAAGTTAGAGAGTTGCTGCTCTGACAATTGCTTAAAAGTAGAATTAATAATGGCGTTATCGGTTTTAAAGGGCAGCGTTAAATAATGACTCGGAAAGCTAACTTGATTATATTCAGCACTGCTTTTTACAGGGCATTTAAACCATGATTCAAGGGCGCGCCTTTGCGATGGCAACCAATTATAAGTGAAACTAATACTACTTGGCGAAAGCGTTAAATTTATTAACTGGCGAATTACACTTACCCACGCGGTCATGTTTCGTAAAACAACATGCTCATTACAACTTTGGTGAGCAATCCAACGAATAGTTGCTGTATCAGTATTTAGTTCAAACTTGGCTTTACCAATATCAGCCACCAAGCTGTCGTAGCTTAACAATGCTTTAATGGCACTGCTTAAGTTATCGCTTGATTCAATTAAGTAACCTAAAACGCCGTAGTCAGCAGTGCGAATTTGCTGACCTAGGGTAAAACCAAAAAGAGGATCGTTAAGTGTTTTCTTGCCATAAACTAATAAAGCATTGTAACTATTTAAACTAATACGCGGCGCTAATTGATGGGTACGTTGATTACTAAATTCGTCAAAGCTAATAGCGTGCAAAGCCGTTTTAGTACTAATGCCTTGCGCTTGTAAGTAATCAAGAATACTTGAAAAGTAATGATCAGCCAATGTGTGCATTTGTCATCTAAAGCTAAAAAATAGTCGTGTATTAGCAAGTTTGCCACGTTAAATTTTTATATGCTAGTTGAATGCCTAATAACCTCTTGCTGTAAAAATGATACTTATAACAATAAAACAAACGCTTAATGCACAGCCAAAACAAATAATAAGCACACTATTGGATCATCAACAGTTGCATCGATTTTTTAATGCCAAATTTACGCTGCTACAAGCACAAGACGAAGGGCAAATAGAAGGCGGAAAAGGATCTGTTAGGCAAGTGAAAATAGGTAAAATAACTTTTTCAGAGCAAATAATTAGTGCAGATCAAAATCAGATCAGTTACCAAATAGTAGGCGATAAACCAGTAGCTAATCATCGAGGCGACATATACCTCAGTGCAAATAAAGACATCAATACTTTAGTTACCGAACTTAACTATTGCATAAGCTGCTCAGCTCCATGGTGGATGCCAAATGCATTACTTAAATATGTTATTACAAAAGATATAACCCAAGCGTTAAACAATTTAAATAATTATTTTTTGGCGGGTAAAGTATGAACTCAGAAATTATTTTACTCGCTCTGAGCCCGTTATTTTTGATATTTGTTTGCTGTGAGTTTATTAAGTTTAAGTGCTATTACGACATAAAAGATAGCCTAGCAAATACAGTGTTAGCGCTATTACACCAAGGCGCAGATGCTATTGCGTTACTACTATTAATGCCTTTATTTAATTGGTTATATGACTATAGATTGTTTGATATTGAAGTGAGTGTATTAAGTATTGCATTTGCATTTTTACTGCAAGATTTTTTGTATTATTGGTTTCATAAAGCATCGCATCATATTCATTGGTTGTGGGCTGCACATGTGGTGCACCATAGCTCAACTAAAATGAATTTCACCACTGCATTCAGGCAAAGTTTAATGTACCCCATAGCTGGTATGTGGGTGTTTTGGCTACCTATGATTTTAATTGGATTTGAACCGCTTACGGTATTTAGCGTGGTTGCATTAAATTTGGCATATCAATTTTTTGTACATACTGAAATAGTGGGTAAGTTAGGCTGGTTTGAAAAAGTATTTAATACGCCTTCGCATCATCGAGTTCATCACGCAATAAATGCAGGTTACCTTGATAAAAACTTTGCCGGTGTACTTATTATTTGGGATAAGCTATTTGGCACCTTTGTAGAAGAAGATAAATCAAAGCCTTGTAAATACGGCATTATAGGGCAGCTTAATAGTAATAACCCATTCGTTATTACGTTTCATCAGTGGGAGCACTTATTTAAAAGTGTTTATAAGGCATCGGGAATAAAAGCTAAATGTAGAGTACTATTTGGCTACCCTACAACTAGTATTAAACGTAAGTAAGTTATTGTGGCTTTTTGCTTCTAGGCGCACCTAATAAAATGCAAGTATGGCAAATGCATACAGATAAAAATGCACTAATACCTAATGCACCGCCATAGCCGTCAAGCTTTGGTACAAGGTACTCAAATAATATTGAAAACAAGATCGACGAGCTTGCTACGGTATAAATACCAAAGCGATGTGGGGCGCTCATACCTATAAATGTACCGCCAAAAAATACAATTGCGTATAAATCGGGGTTTAAATTTAAGGCGCTAAAAATTAAATAAGCAATAATAGACAGTGAAGATGACGCTCTTACACCATCAAAGCGGCTATGTTTAGCCAAATAAAATGTTAAAAAAGCACCAAGCAGTACCAGTAAAGGGTATTCAATACTCATAATACAATTCCTTTGGCTAATACAAAAAGTGCCACACTAGCAAAGGCAACACTGCCAAGCTTACCGCCAAAGCCAGTAAACATATTCATAGTAAGCACATACAAACTTGAGCCAATAAGCGAAATAATAGCAATTTCCCAGTAACTGGTAATTAAGTGGGTTGAGCACATACCGGCAAAACTGCCAGCATAAATTGCAGCATAAGGATGGTTTTTATAACGCGCAGGAAAAGGAATAAACGAGCCAATAAGCCCCGTTAGCGCAGCAGAAATCACTAAAGGCAAGGCAAAAGTAGTGTGCATTGCAAAGCAAGCTACAAAGCCTAAAAAGAAAGTGATAAATTTTAAAAGTAGGAATTTAATCATAGCGGCGCATTTTAAACTAATCCTTTAGCGCTTTCTAATACTCTCTAACAAATAAATGTTATAAGTAATTACAAACCTAAAAAGAGTGTTTTTCAAACAAATTTTAGGTATTAAATATGCTTAATAGTATCGTTGTTAATGTTCTATAAATCACAAGTTATGTATAATAGCGATAATTTAATGTATTAAAGAGTTAACCAAGGGTAATTTATGTCTAACTGTTTGCATCTGGCTATTCCAGCTGGCGATTTAAAAGTGGCTAAAGCGTTTTATTGTGACGTACTTGGCTGTAAAACGGGTAACAGTGAAGAAGGTCGCTGGGTAGATATAGATTTTTGGGGTAATGAACTTACCTTGCACCAAAGCGTTGAGCGCTTACCGACAGTTCGCCACGACGTAGATATGGGCGCAGTAGCAGTACCTCACTTTGGGATTCACTTATCTGAAGATGAATTTAATGGATTAAAAAAACGTATTGAAGATGCGGGTATTGAATACCTAGATAAACCATACCGTCGTTTTATTGGTGATGAGTTTGAGCAAGAAACGTTTTTTATTGAAGATCCAAATGGCAATGTGCTTGAAATGAAAACCATGGTAAACCCAGAGGTTTTATTTAAAAAAGTATAAATGCAGTTGTATTAGTAAAGCTTATAGCCACTTTAATTAGCTGTCTCTTGATCACAAGTCTGGCTCAAGAGATTTTGCTAAATCGTAGCCTTCCAGGATGGCTTGTAACTTAAGC
>NZ_JADYXE010000042.1:0-46075 GCF_015864465.1 Pseudoalteromonas sp. SWN29 | reverse complement strand
TCTCCCTTTGATTATTGTAACTACTTTAATCATGGCACATAGATGCCGTATAGGGAGGAGACCATTACATCAGGTTACTAACAAATTCAAGATACAAAAAAACCAGTAAGCTAAAAAATTACTGGTTTTTGTTATTTATAAAATGTAATTACCAGATTTTTACACGGTCTTCTGGTTTGATATACATTTTGTCGCCTTCTTTTACGTCAAACGCTTCGTAAAATTCAGGCATATTCGACAAGATACCGATTACACGGTAGTGGCTTGGTGAATGAGGGTCTGTTAATAAACGATTACGTAACTCTTCATCGCGATAGTTACGACGCCAAATTTGTGACCAACCCATAAAGAAGCGTTGATCGCCTGTGTAACCATCAATCACTGGTGATTTTTTATCACCTAAAGACAGCATATATGCTTTATGCGCAACGGTTAAGCCACCTAAGTCACCAATGTTTTCGCCAAGCGTTAGCTCGCCATTAACACTTGCATCTTCAAAAGGTTTATATTCGTTATACTGTGCAACTAAAGCCGCTGTACGCTCTTCAAATTGCTTAAGGTCAGTCTCACTCCACCAGTTACGTAAGTTACCGTCACCGTCGTATTTAGCGCCTTGGTCGTCAAAACCATGACCAAGCTCATGCCCAATTACTGCGCCAATTGCACCGTAGTTTACTGCATCATCCGCTTCTAAATTAAAGAATGGCGGTTGTAAAATTGCGGCTGGAAATACAATTTCATTGTTTACTGGGTTGTAATACGCATTTACTGTTTGCGGAGTCATGTGCCACTCAGAACGATCAACTGGTTTGCCCAATTTTGCGATCATGTCTGCGTATGCCCATTCGCTATAACGGATGTAATTACCTACTAACTCATCTGAGCTAATCTCTAGCTCAGAGTAGTCTTTCCACGTATCTGGGTAACCAATTTTAGGTGTGAATTTGTCTAGTTTTTCTTTCGCTGCAAGCTTTGTTTCAGGGCTCATCCACTCAAGGTTTTCAATAGCAACACCGTAACCTTTAATTACGTTATCAACCAACTCTTCCATGCGTGCTTTAGCTTCTGGCGGGAAGTTATCTTTAACGTATACCTTACCTAAAATTTCACCAAGTACACTGTTAGATGCATCAACCGCTTGCTTCCAAAGAGGTGCTTGTTCTTCTACGCCACGAAGTGTTGTGCTGTAAAAGTCAAAATTAAGATTAACTAAATCTTCGCTAAGTAGCTCTGCATAACCACTTACAAAATGGAATTTTAAGTAGTTTTTCCACGTTGCTAAATCAGTGTCTTTGTAAATAGTAGCAAGCGCTTCTAAATAGCTAGGTTGGCGTACAATAATGTCACTTGCACTCACACCAGCATCTTTAAAGAATGCAGCTAAATCAAGGTCACCCATCAACTTGCTTGCATCTGCTACTGTCATCTTGTTATAAGACTTAGTTGCATCACGGCTTTGCACGCGGCTCCACTGTGCATCAGCTAGTGTTTTTTCAAATGCAAGTACGCTCTTAGCAGCTTCTGCTGCATTTTTAACGCCTGACTTTGCTAAAACATCAGTAATATATTGCTCGTAAGAAGCTCGAATTTTAGTGAATTTTTCGTCATCTTTTAAGTAATAATCACGATCTGGTAAACCAAGGCCAGACTGAGATAAGTACAGTGCATACTCGCTTGAGTTTTTAGCATCATTATTTACAAACCAACCAAACGGTAAAGTACCGCCTTGTTTTTGAATTTTAGCCATTAAACCCACTAAATCAGCTTTAGATTTAACGCTATCAATTGTATCTAATGACGGTTGTAATGGCGTAATACCTAGCTCATTACGAGCAGCTTGATTCATGTAGCTTTTATAAAATGCACCGATTTTGTACTCATCGCTGCCTTTTGCAGCGGCTTTGTTAGCGGCTGCACTTTCAAGGGCTATTTTCATCGCTTTTTGCGACTCATCATATAACTGCGAGAAAGAACCGTAGTTAGATTTATCACCCGGTATTTCAGTTTTTGCTAGCCACTCACCGTTTACATGGTAGTAAAAATCGTCTTGTGCACGTACTGAACTATCCATATTGGCTAATTCAATACCAAGCTCTAGTGGTTTTTCAGCAGGTGCTGTTACTACTGGAGCGTCGGTTACTTTAGCTTCTTGTTGTTTTTCACCACAACCTACTAAACCAAGTGCAAGCGCAATGCTCGCAGCGGCCATTGTTACTTTATTCATAATGATTCCGTTTGTTAGTTAGAACTTAATACCAACTCCATTAAATTCTTGAATATAGCAGGAATAAAAATAGCACTGCCTACACGCTTTTACTTAATGGAATGGGTATCAAAGAGCTTCAATCAATATAAAGCCTACGCAGTATCATAAACCTCATTAGGCCAACAATAAAATGGAATATGTAACAAAGTATTTTGAATGCGGTGAGCTGCAAAAATAGCCCTACCAATGACAAAATGGTGGGTAGTTAAGGCTAACTTTTATTTTTTCCGTGAAGCGCTAAACGCTCTAGTTTTTCTTTTAAAGAAGGAGGGGCCGAAGATGCTATCGCGTTTAAGTAATCAGCTGTTTGCTCACTCATTTTACGAGAGTTGGTAACTGCAGGACTGCCCGACTTATTCGCAGTACTTAATCGTTGAGTTGCTTGCGGATTTGCTGTGATTTTTATTTGCCCGAGCTCTGCCATTCCGGCAGCTCTAAAATGTGAAAGCATATCCATTTTTAAATAATTAAGCCTAAGCGCGATAGGTGCAGACACCGCCTCTATCATTAGCGTACCGTCTCGGTAATTACTTACTCGGCATTTATCGCCTAACTTAGGACCTAAAAAATCTTTAAGTAGTGTTTGCTGTGTATCAAGTGCTTGGCTTTTGCCTGCATAAGCCGATAAACGATTATTTAACCCCGCCATAATATCGGTTAGCGGTTTTGGTGCATATCTATCTTTTGCCATTTTACACCTCGTAAATTTAAATAAAGCATACTTAAGCCAAGCGCTTTAATGCTTGGCTTAAAAAGTCGCTTTTATATTAAGCGCCGGCTATTTGCATTTGCTCTATTAATACTGAGCCGGTTTGAATACCACCACGGCGCTCTATGTCACCACCAATAGCAGATATGCCTTTAAACATATCTTTTAAATTACCAGCAATGGTAATTTCGCTTACAGGATATTGAATTTCACCATTTTCGACCCAAAAACCAGCAGCGCCACGAGAGTAATCACCCGTTACTGTATTTACACCCTGCCCCATTAGCTCGGTCACTAACAAGCCAGTGCCCATCGTTTTTAATAGCGCTGTTAAATCGTTATGAGTTTGCTCAACTAACCAGTTATGTATACCGCCGGCATGCCCTGTAGGGGTCATATTCATTTTACGCGCAGCATAACTTGCTAATAAATACGTTTGTAGCTCGCCGCCTTGAATAATTTCTCTATCGAATGTTTTAACACCTTCGCTATCAAACGGTGATGATGCCAACCCTTTTAAAATATGTGGGCGCTCGGCAATATTCACACAATTACTAAATACTTGTGTGCCTAAGCTATCAAGTAAAAAACTTGATTTACGATAAAGTGCGCCACCACCAATTGCCGATACTAAGTGCCCAAATAATGAATTTGCAATATCGGCTCTAAAAATAACAGGTACTTTCATTGTGCCTAGCTTTTGACTATTTAATTTAGCGAGCGTTTCAGCTGCGGCTTCAAGCCCAACTGCCGCTGCGTCATTTAAACCCGCTTGGTCGCGCGCAACAGTATAAGCAGAGTCGCGTTGCATCTGCTCGCCATCTTGACCTATTACCATTGTACTAATGCTATGACGAGTACGCGGAAAGCCCGTTATCAAACCATGGCTGTTACCATAAACACGTAGCCCCTGATGCGATGAAAAGCTTGCGCCATCTGAGTTAACAATACGCTCATCAGCATTTAGTGCAGCTTGCTCAGCAGCATGACAAAGCTCAATGCCTTCCTCAGGACTTACATCCCAAGGATGATATAAATCTAAATCTTTAGGATTAAATTCCAGTAATTCTTTATCAGCAACGCCGTTAAATGGATCATCCGATGTAAATTTGGCTATATCAATCGCTTTTTCTACTACCATGCGCAATGTTTTTGGATTTAAATCAGCGGTTGATGCCGAACCTTTATTATTACCAACGTATACACTAATGCCTAAGCCGCCGTCTTGGTTAAACTCAATGGTTTCTACTTCACCCATTCGTGTACTAACCGATAACCCAGACGTGCTAGACATAGCCGCTTCTGCAGCTGTAGCGCCTAATTTTTTAGCATGTTCGAGTACTTCTGCTACCGCATCTTTAACTTGCGATATTTGAGAATAAATTGGATCGTTTTGTTGGCTTTTCATAAATTAAGTCCTGAGCCTTAGAGGCATAATGCACGCATTTCTTATATTTAAATGCTAACACACTCAATGCATCACATCAGCTAATATTCCTAAGTATCATATTCATGTATAATGGCAAAAGTTATTTTTATTTAAGAGCACCCCATGGCAAAGAAAAAAGGCAAGCCTGCTGAAATTGAAGAAGAAATTGAATATGTATCAAGAACAGAGCTTAAGCGCGAAGCGCAAGAGTTTCATCAGTTAGGTACTGAAATTGCCAAAATGGGTAAAAAACAGCGCGAACGCCTGCCATTAAATGACGATTTAAAAGCCGCAATGGTGGTTGCTGATAAAATAAGTAATAAAAGTGACGCGTACCGCCGTCACTTAAACTACATCGCTAAAACGTTGCGTACTGTAGAAAACATTGACGCTATTAGAGCGATTATCGATGTAATGCTTAATAAAAATAACCAAGCTGAAGTATTGGTCAAAAAAATTGAGCAACTACGTTCAGACCTAATTGAACAAGGCGATGACCTTATCAATGAGACCATTGAGCAGTTCCCGTCTCTTGATCGTCAGCAAATGCGTCAATTGGTTCGTAATGCGGCAAAAGAAGCGAAAGCTGAAAAGCCGGGTAAAGGTTATAAAGAGTTATTTCAATATCTCAAAGATGCCCATACCATTACGTATTAATTAGACCGCATTAATTGATATTTTATTAAAAAAGGTGCTTCGGCACCTTTTTTGTTATAGATCAAACCGCCTTACTGCGTACTTTTTTATAATCACCCCCTAAATAAATACTTAGGTGCGCGTGATGATTAAACTTCCACAATGGGATCAAACCCTAATAAACAAATATAATGTGTCTGGCCCGCGTTATACCTCGTATCCCACAGCTCTATCACTGCGTGATGGATATCAACAACAAGACCTATTAAGCGCTGTAGAATCATCAACGAGTCGCTCACTTTCGTTATATATTCATATTCCGTTTTGTAGCCAACTTTGCTACTACTGTGGTTGCAATAAAATAATTACCCGCCATCAATCTAAAGCAGATACGTATCTCGACTTTTTAGCAAAAGAAATTACTGCCCAAGCACACTTATTTAAAAGCTACACGGTTGAGCAATTACATTTAGGTGGAGGTACTCCCACTTTTTTAACCGCAAAACAAATGACTCGTCTAATTAAGCTTTTAGAGCAGCACTTTAATTTTACAAGCACCACAGAGCGCGGCATTGAAATAGACCCACGTTCACTTGCCGATAATATGCTTGTTGATTTAAGAATGCTTGGTTTTAACCGTGTCTCGTTTGGGATTCAAGACTTTAACGACGACGTACAACTTGCTGTTAATCGCCCTCAAAATGCAGATACGGTTAAGCAATTAATTACACAAGCTCGCGATCTGGGATTTCAATCTATTAATGCAGATATGATTTACGGTCTGCCTCTACAAACGCCAGAGAGCTTTAAGCAAACTATAGAGCAACTTATTGAGTTAAGCCCTGATCGTGTATCAGTGTTTAACTATGCGCATTTACCAGAGCGCTTTGCCGCACAACGTAAAATTAAAGATGCCGATTTACCCAGTGCGCATAATAAGCTCACCATGTTTAAAAATACGCTGGAGCAGATGACGCAAGCAGGCTATCAATTTATTGGTATGGACCACTTTGCAAAAACCGATAACGAACTAGCTGTTGCCCAAAATGAAGGTAAGCTACATCGTAATTTCCAGGGTTATACAACCCATGGTAATTGTGATTTATTAGGTTTGGGAGTTTCATCAATTTCGCAAATTGGCACCGCCATTTTACAAAATCAAAAAGAGTTAAAACATTATTATCATAACGTAGAAACACAAAGCGGCTGTGCTCTTAATAAAGGTATGCACTTAACACATGATGATGTTATTCGTGCTGATGCAATTAAACAGCTCATTTGCCAATTTGAGTTAGATATACAAGACTTTAGCGAAAAGCATGCGCTTATATTTAATGACTACTTTGAGGATGCGTTATTAGCGCTTGTACCACTTATTAAAGATGAGTTAGTAACTATTACTAATAATAAAATTAGTGTAACACCGCGAGGCAACTTATTTATCCGCATTATATGTATGTGCTTTGACGCTCATTTACAAAAACAAATAAATGCGACGCGTTTTTCACGAGTGATTTAGCTAAAATTTGTTCGGCATAAAAAAAGCAGACCAAGGTCTGCTTTTTCTTAGTACTCGAAAAATTAAAGCTAGTTAAAAACTACTTTATCGCTGCCAGGGGCTGCTTTAAATTCGATGATAATTTTAGCGCAATCGGCTTTAACTTCATCTTTAAGTGTTTCTTCAGCTTGCCAGCGAGCTGTATCAAGCTTAAAAATCTCTTTTTTAGCGTATTTTTTTCGTGCATCGTGTGTCGGCATTTCTTTAACTACCTGGTACATTTTATAAATGCCAGGATATTGCGTCGTTAAATCACGCTCACTCTCAAAGCCATATTGAGACATAAGTACCCAAATACGTAAACAGCCTTCAGAAAACTCACACTGCTCTTCATTCATTGCACGCGCAATTAAATGAATACTATCGGCTAGTTTAGCATTTCGCTTTAAACGCGACTTTTCAAGCTTTTGCTTTTGTTCAGCCTGCGTTTTAGCAATTAACTTTTTTTGCGCATTTAACTTATACAGCAACTGACCCGCATAAAATGCCAAACCAACTATTATAGCAGCACCTAAAAGTAAGGCTAAAATTACCGCAGTACTCATTATTGGCCCTTACTATTTGTCGTCTTCATCTAGCCATTCGTTAGCTAAATCGTCAGATAAGTATTGATCGAAATCAGAGCTGCCCTTGCTTTCAATATCATCTTCAAACTCGTCTTCATCTTCATCTTCATCTTCAATACCAAGAATTTCACATAACGCCTGATGGCGAGCAATTCGGCTATTAAAGTACTTCGCATCTTTACCTGTTAGCATTTCACCTTCTTCATGACGCTCTACTAATTTAAGTAGACGTTCGTCATTTTCAAGCGCTTCTAGCTCTTGTTCAGGTGTAAACTGTGGCTCAATTACTTTTTTAAGCTCAATAGTTGGCTTTAAGTTGCGTTTCATTTCAACTTTAGGTTCTGGCGCAGTTGCAATCAATGGCACTGGCTTTTTACTGCCCACACGCTTATCTTTAGGCGCGTGACCAGCATTATGGCTTTCGCTATCTAGTAAATCTGGCGCGTTACGAGAACCCGGCTTAGCGCCTTTGGTTTTTTTAACTCGCTGCTCTTTTAATGCGCGCATTTCTTTAAGCTTATCTTGGCTTAAACGAACAGGTCCATTTGCTGGGCTTTTGCGTGACTTTTTAGTTCTACTCATATCTTGATCATCTCACTTAAGAGGTTTTGAGCGAAGCGCAAATTAATGGGCATCGCAGTGCTGGCCTAGCCAGAAGAATTCAGTTTGCGCTATAGAGGTTGGGTTTCCCATTTAAAAGCGCCTTAGCTAATTAATCGCTAATTTTAAACGGTGGGTATTGTAACAGGACAAATAAAAAGGCGGTAGAGAAAACATCTCTACCGCCTGCTAATCTGAGCGCCATTATCTGGACACTTCTCCCTTCGACTTTTTTTAGTCTTTATTATTTTTATTATTATCAGTCCGTATTGTTATTATTTTTACGTTCCTTGTTACATTCCATTTTGTTTTTATTATTAAACTTCCATGAGTTTTTTATTATTTTCGGTCATCCTGACACTTTTTTATTATTTCCTTTAGTAGCACCAATCTTGTGCTATGTAGTCATGCCGCGCTACTTTCCTTATAGCTGTTTCCGTTTTGTTATTGTTTTTGCGACAGGGGTTAATTTACTCGTTAATAATTTTGTTACAACTGATTTATATAACTTTTATTATAATTATTACATTGGAAAAACACATAAACAATAAATTACAATAACTTAGCTTATAATTTAAAAATAAAAGAAGACTTTTCTCACAGCGGAGCATAGTCAATGTCTTACATACAAAAGGGTGATATCGTTAATTACAGGCACAAAAAAAGCAGCCTAAGCTGCTTTTTGTAACACATTGTAGTGTATTTATTATCAACTGCTAAATAAATACGACTTTAGTGTAGACCACCTAAGTACTGAGAAAGTACTTCAATGTCTTTATCTGTTAATTTCTTTGCAATGTCGCCCATCATGCCATTTAAGTCATTGTGGCGAGTGCCATCACGGAACTTTTCAAGTTGAGACTTGATGTATCCAGGATGCTGAAAAGAAATCTTTGGAAATTTAGCCAGTGACGAGCCATTACCACGTGGGCCATGACATGCTGCACATGATGGAATTCCACGCTCTGCGTCGCCTGCTTTAAAAAGCATTTCGCCTACTTCAACAACATCTTTAGGTGTAGCACCTTCAGACATGTTCATTGAAGAAAAATAAGCAGCTAGATCTTTCATGTCTTGCTCGCTTAGTGGCATAGCCATAGCGCTCATTACTGGATCCATACGCCCTTCTTTGCCGCCTGACGTCATACCTAATTTTAAATCCTGAAGTTGCTTAAGGATATAATCTGGATGTTGACCTGCAATTTTAGGGTAAATATTAACCGGCGCATTACCGTCTGGGCCGTGACAAGCCGCACACGTTGCTGATTTTTCTTTACCTGCGTTTACATCGCCATCAAATGCTGTTGCGTTGCTTGCTGACAACGCACCAAGCAATATTGTTAAAGATAGTGCTATTTTTTTCATGGTGAATTCTCTGTTTCCGACCCTGTATCATCTACAATCGTGATGCTGTAATACATATATTCTACACGATAATAAATTCTCTGGCACGTTTTCTACACATATTAAGCTTATAATTTACAGGGTTTTGACTTAGATTAAGCTTTAACATGTTTTAAATGTACCATAGGTGCTGTTTTTAGGTGGTTAAATACGCTTTTTAATACATCCTTTATAGTATAAAATACGCGCCCTGAGTGAATTTGGTTTACTCAACGTTATTTTTTTAAGTTTTAGGAGAGCCTGTGCTCAAATCTCGTATCAAATATAATACTGCGTCTTTCGTAACAAGCGCTCCCGACATTACTAAATTACCTGCTGATACGGGAATTGAAGTTGCGTTTGCCGGTCGCTCCAACGCAGGTAAGTCGAGTGCATTAAATGCATTAACCGATCAAAAACTAGCACGCACAAGTAAAACACCTGGACGTACTCAGCTAATTAATACATTTGATTTAGCTGATGTTGACGATATGCGCCTTATCGATTTACCAGGCTATGGTTTTGCTAAAGTGCCAATCGAAATGAAAAAGAAATGGCAGAAGTCGCTAGGAGAATATCTGCAAAAGCGTCAAAGCTTAAAAGGTATTGTTATTTTAATGGATATTCGTCATCCGTTAAAAGATTTAGACCGCGATTTAATTAATTGGGCTATTGGTAGTGAAATTCCAGTATTAGCACTATTAACTAAGGCCGACAAATTAAAGCAAGGTCCTCGTAAATCACAAGTGCTGCAAGTTCGTCGTGAATTAAGCACGCTTGATGGTGATATTACAGTTCATGCGTTTTCATCATTAAAAGGCACGGGCTTACCAGAAGTTGCTAAAAAGCTAGATGAATGGTTTTTAGGGCCAGTTATTGCTGTACCACCTACTGATGAAGTAGTCACAGACGAAACTAACCCAGAAGCTTAAGCTTCTGGTGTTACGATAAATAAAACTGCTTTCCTGCAGATTTAATAAAATAGCCGAGCTTATCAGACTCGGCTTTTTCAGCCCACTGATAAAACACACTTCGCGCAACACGCGCACTACAGCCATAAGGTAACTTTAAATAAGGTACTTTTGACCCTTTATAGTCTTTTATAACTAAAGGCTGCTGGGCGCTCACCAACCACTGTCTAGCTAAATTATCAATACAACACAACACCTGCCCTTGCGCTGTATTTTCAAAACGCCAATCAACAATAATAAACGGCGCATCATCAACCGTTATTGTTATTTTTTCGACAGGTGTTTTTAAATAAAATTGCTCACCTTCTTTACATAGAACAGAAGCAAACAGCTTCACCATGGCTGGGCGTGTTATTTCGCTGCCATCGTAAAACCATTTACCGTCATGATTGATGACAATCGGCAGTTCCCCACAATGGTTAGGCTGCCAACTATCAAAAGGTTTGCTTGGCTCGCTTAATTGCTTGCTAAGCTCACTTAAAGAAATCACTGCTTTTTAAGTGTAATTGCAAACGTAACAGGCACCGCTGTTGCGATTGAAGGTAGGCCTGCTAATTTTTGCAGCTGTTTAACACCTTCCGTTACACCAAAATCAGCACTATTAATAATAATAGGTGTAAATGATGACACAGTTAAATCGCCACTTTGTGTGCTATTAACAAGTACATCAATAGCCAGTGGTTTTTTATTACCATGAAAATCAAGCTCAGCTTTAATGCCTTTCAATACATATTGACCAGGCTTTTTAATATTATTCAGCTCTTTAGCTAAATTGGCAGTTAAAACAGCATTGGGGAATTTAGCCGCTTCAAACAACAATGCCGTTAAACGCTCATTTCGAATAGGAATTAGGGTTTCAGCTGATGTTAAATCAACATTAACGCTAAACTCGCCTTTATCAGAAAGCATACCTTCAAGATTGGTAAAGTGGTGAGCTTCGGCAACAGAGTCCTTTTTTATAGAGACAAAGCTTAATTGGCTTTTATCATTCACTAACTGCCAATTAGCCTGGGCAACATTAGAGATAACTAAACTTGATAAAGAAAAACCTGCAATAGCTAATGCTTTAAACATAACGCACTCCTTAGTGATAAATTGAAAAATAATAAAAATGAAAAATAATAGCGCTTTGATGGTATCACCTGCAATGTACCCAAACCACCACAAAGTGACGAATGAATAGCACAACAAAAAGCATCAATATAGTAGAATTTTCAAAGATAGAATAAAAAACGGCCCACCAAACAAGTTGGTAGGCCGGTATAGCAAACTGGGGAGAAGCTATCAATTTGTTGCACCCTTTCAGATGCATCATCAACAGGATGTCCTACAGGATAGGACAGGCGGGACTTTAACAAAAGCACGCATTAAAATACAATCATATTCCTGTAAAACAGCTCGAATTGACGAACATATAACTATTTAATACAAATAGTTGCTTAAATTAACCTTATTTTAACTAAAGCTTGCATGTAGCAAATTAAATAGCTGTTATTCGCCATTTTTATTAAACATAAAAAAAGCGCCAAAAGGCGCTTTAATTAAAATGCTCAAATTGCATTAATGGGCTTGTTCCCAGTTATCGCCTTCATCGGCTTCAACTATAAGTGGTACATCAAGCGCTGCAGCTTGCGACATCAGCTCACAAATATGTTTTGTGTATTGTTCTGCGCAGTCTGTTTTAATTTCAAATACTAATTCATCGTGTACTTGCATAAGTAACTTAATCGTATTTGGTGCTTGTTCGTGTACCCAACGATTGACGCTCAGCATTGCCTTTTTAATAATATCAGCGGCAGTACCTTGCATTGGCGCGTTAATAGCAGCACGTTCGGCTCCTTTTCTGCGCGCACCATTACGTGCGTTTATTTCTGGTAAATGCAAACGACGTCCAAAAATAGTTTCAACGTAGCCATTTTCAGCCGCTTTTTCGCGTGTTGTTTCCATGTACTCTAGTACACCTGGAAAACGCTCAAAATATTTATCTATATAATGCTGCGCTTCATGGCGTGGCACATCTAGTTGACGTGCTAAACCAAATGCCGACATACCGTAAATTAAGCCAAAGTTTACTGCTTTCGCTTTACGGCGCATGTCGGTGGTTACATCATCAAGCTCTACACCAAATACTTCAGCAGCAGTTGCACTATGCACATCTAAGCCGTTAGCAAAGGCATTTAATAGGCCTTTATCTTGTGAAAGATGCGCCATAATACGCAGCTCAATTTGGCTATAATCGGCAGCGACAATTTTATAACCATCTGCAGCTATAAAGGCTTCACGAATACGACGCCCTTCTTCTGAGCGAATAGGAATATTTTGTAAATTAGGATCGGTTGAGCTTAAGCGCCCTGTTGCTGTAATTGCCTGATGGTAAGAGGTATGCACGCGCTGTGTTTTCTCGTTCACCATTAATGGTAACTTATCGGTATACGTTGATTTAAGCTTTGATAAACCACGGTGCTCTATAATTACTTTAGGTAGCGGATAATCATGCGCAAGTTCTTGCAGTACTTCTTCTGCGGTAGAAGGTGCACCTTTTGGCGTTTTTTTGATAATTGGCAGCCCAAGCTTTTCAAACAACAATACTTGTAGTTGCTTCGGAGAACTTAAATTAAATGGTTCGCCTGCTATTTCAAACGCTTCTTTTTCAAGCTCAATTAAACGCTCACCTAAGCGTTGGCTATGCGCTGCAAGCATATTGCTATCTATTGCAACACCAGTGCGTTCAATATCAGAAATAACACTAACAAGTGGCATTTCTATATCTAAAAATACCGATTTTAGTTTTTCATCCGCTGCTATTTTTGGCCAAAGTACTTCGTGTAAACGCAACGTAATATCGGCATCTTCTGCGGCGTAAGGCGCTGCTTTCTCAAGTTCAATTTGGTTAAAGGTAAGTTGCTTTTTACCTTTGCCAGCAATATCTTCAAAGCTAATATTTTTATGACCTAGATACTTAAGTGCTAGCGAGTCCATATCGTGACGCGTGCCCACACTATTAAATACGTACGACTCAAGCATGGTGTCAAACTTAATACCATTTAACGCAAAGCCTGCATTCGCTAATACGCTTTTATCATATTTAAGGTTTTGCCCTACTTTAGCTTTGTTTTCATCTGCCAAAATTGGACCCAGCTTTTGCATTACAAATTCAAGGCTTAATTGATCAGGCGCACCGGGGTAATCATGCGCTATCGGTAAATACGCAGCTTCACCCGTTTTGACAGCAAAGCTCATACCCACTAATTGCGCTTTCATGTAATCAAGGCTGGTTGTTTCTGTATCAAATGCAAATAGATCAGCACTGTTTAATTGATTGATCAGCGTATCAAATTGCGCCTCAGTTAAAATAGTTTCGTAATGAGCGTCTTCTACTTTTGGTAATTCTGTCGCTTCGGTAGGTACCGCTAGGTGTGTTTCTGCATCTTTAGGATTATCAAGTAACTCAGCTAACCAACGACGGAATTCGCACTCACCATATAATGCAATTAATTCGTCTTTGTTAGGTTCTTGAAGTTTGAATGTATCAAGATCAGATTCGACTTCAACATCACACTTAATTGTCGCAAGTTCGTAGCTCAAAGGCAGATGATCAAGAGCAATTGCTAACTTTTCACCTATTTTACCTTTAATCTCACTGGCATGATCCATTACACCTTGAAGCGAGCCATACTTTTCTAACCATTTAACCGCAGTTTTAGGGCCACAGCCTTCAACACCCGGGATGTTATCAACCTTGTCGCCCATAAGCGCAAGGTAATCAATAATAAGCTCTGGGCCTACACCAAACTTTTCAACCACAGTAAGGGGATCTGAAATACTGTCGGTCATCGTGTTTATTAGCGTAACGTGTTCATTAACAAGCTGCGCCATGTCTTTATCGCCGGTAGAGACGAGTACATGTCGCTTTTGCTCTGACGCTATACGTGCAAATGTACCAATAACATCATCAGCTTCAACGCCTTCAATACTAATTAGCGGAAAGCCCATCGCTTTGATAATACTGTGAATTGGTGCTATTTGAGTGCGCAAGTCATCCGGCATTGGCGGACGATTTGCCTTATATTCGCTATACATATCGTTACGGAACGTTTTGCCTTTAGCATCAAATATAACCACCATATGTGAGGGATCGTATTGTCTGATCAAGCTTTTAAGCATGTTGATCACGCCATAAATAGCGCCCGTAGCCTCACCTTTAGAATTAGTTAAATGCGGCGGAGAATGATAAGCACGAAATAAATATGACGAGCCATCAACTAAAATAAGTGGGTTTTCGGGGATCTGAGCCATGGTGAATTTGGATCCTAAATACAAAAAATTAAGGTAATTATAAGCATGCCATAAGGTAGTTAATAAAACGACAGTGAATTACTGCTTATCGTGTTATTAAAACTAGAGCAAGCTGTGGGTAAGTGTGTAGATAACAGCCACGAGCTATTCTTCCAAAGCATTTTAAAATGCCTAGAAAATACTTTAACTGTATGTTTTAATTTAAAAAAGATAATACGAGGTTCTTTTTTTATTATTTTAAACCAATGTGGAAAAAGGTTTTCTAACGACTGCTTGTGTTGTTATTCACTTTGATTATTCGCGTCCATTTAAATAACCGGAGGAGTATTCTAGCACAATGGATCGAAGATCATAGCGATCCTTTATAATTTTTTTATAGGCAAAGTGATCGCAAATGGCATAAACCGCAATACGACTTGCACAGCGAATGATTCTTGTACAGTAAATTTATTTTCGCGAGAAATTTTGAGCATGTTAAACTTCATACGATAGACTTATAAAAAAGACTTTAGGGGCACAAAAGCATGAAAAACGTAGCGGTAATATTAGCAGGTTGTGGCGTATACGATGGTAGTGAAATAAATGAAGTAATTTTAACTTTATTACACATAGCCAAAAATGACGCGACTTATCAGTGTTTTGCACCGAATATTGAACAACTTCATACCATTAACCATTTAACAGGCGAAGTAATGCCTGATAAACGCAATGTATTAACCGAAGCGGCTCGTATTGCACGAGGTGACATTAAATCCTTAATTGAACTAGACGTAACTCAGTTTGACGCATTAATTGTACCTGGCGGTTTTGGTGCGGCAAAAAACTTATGCGACTTTGCAATTAAAGGCGCACAAGCAAATATTAATGAAGATGTACTCAATGCTTGTAAGTCATTCGCAAAAGCAAATAAGCCTGCTGGTTATATGTGTATTGCACCCGCTTTGATCCCGTTTATTTATGATAACGCCGTACTTACTATTGGCAACGATGCAGATACAGCACAAGCACTTAACGCATTAGGCGCTAAACATATAAACTGCGCAGTAAATGATATAGTTATTGATGAAGCAAATAAGCTCGTTACCACACCAGCTTACATGTTGGCAGAATCGATTCTTGATGCGGATGCGGGGATCGCAAAGCTCGTTAGTAGCGTATTATCAATACACTGATTATAGTTTTAAGCTCCAAAAAGTTAATTATCTAACTGATTGCGCTTATTAAATTACTTAACAAAAGTCAGTAAATAATTAATTTTTATTGCGTTAACGCAAAAAGTAGTCAGTTTTATTAATAAAAACGCCTCTTAGCATTTTATAAATTGGCTCAGAGAGTTATAATCGGTTTAATTTCCGTCATCTTTAATCGTGATTGATCACGTTCAAATCGAAGTGAGCAAGGCAAAATGAAAAAATTAACAGCTGCAGCATTATTAATGCTAGCAACCACCGCATACGCACAGCCATATGATAACTCTATGACTGAAGATGCAATTAAAGCACGTCTCGCGCCGGTTGGTGCTGTATATCTTGAAGGCGATAAAGCTGCTGTTGCAGCGGCGCCTACAGGCCCTCGTTCTGGTGAGCAAGTGTATCAAGGTGCGTGTTTTGCATGTCACGGTACTGGTGCACTAGGCGCGCCTAAATCGGCTGACGATTGGGCTCCACGCATTGCAAAAGGTAAAGACACTTTACTTGAGCATGCACTAAATGGCTTTAATGCCATGCCTCCAAAAGGCACATGTATGGATTGTTCTGACGATGAAATTAGCGCTGCTATCGATTTCATGACATCTAAATAAATACAATTGAAATACACAAAAAAGGTTTACTTCGGTAAGCCTTTTTTAATGCATAGAATAGTGTTTATAGCCGCTATTTTAGTAGGAATATCAACTTGACGATAAGCACTAAAAGTGAAATTATAAGGCTAATAACTATACAATAAAAATAGCCGGTTAGATCATTGGAAGATAAACACCCCGTATCGAGTAAATTAGCGTATCAAAATAAACGTCTTAAAACGCTACTCGAAAAATACAAACAATCACATCATTTGCAAAATGCCCTGATCCAATTATCAGAGCAAGCTAGTACTGTTGCCGAGCTAACCCTATTATATCCTGCCATCCACGATATTTTACAAAAGTATGTACCGAGTAAAAGCTTTTACGTGGTGCTATTAAATCAACATAGTCAATCGTTAGAGCTTTCTTACTTTTCAGATGAGAAAGACGGTATTGCTGTTGCTCTTAATCAATCAAATAGCTTTGATGAAGGCGCCACTGGTTATGTATTTAAGCAAGGTAAAACAACATGCTTTACCAAAAAACAAATGCAAGACGCTGCAGCAGAAGGCTTATTTAAAGCATTAGGCACTCCAGCAGAGCATTGGGTAGGTGTACCAGTTTACCAAGAACATAACATTATTGGTGTATTAGCAGCGCAAAGTTACGATACAAAACAAGGCTATAGCTCACAACAAATACAATTACTTGAGTTTATGTCGCTTTACTTAGCGACTGCAATAGAGCGTGTAAAAAAACGAGAGCTCCTTGAGTCAGAAGTTAAAATTCGTACCCGAGCACTCACTCAAAGTAACGACGCGTTAAATCTTGAAATAGAGCAGCGTAAACGTGCGCTTCAACGCCAGCAGATTCTGTTTAAAATATCTGAAATAGCAACGCAAGCTAAAAACCTTGAAGATGCTTACTTTAAGATACATCAAATAATAAAAACAATTACCTACGCAGAAAACTTATATATTGCACTTTATGATAAAGAATCTGGTTGGATTAGCTTCCCCTATTGCGTTGATGAATTTAAAGAAAACACACAACCCAGGCGCTTTGCTAAAGGCTATAGTGAGCTGGTAATAAGTACAGAAGAAACACAGCTTATACACCCGTATAGAGCAAAAGAATTGATAGAAAATGGTGTAGTACAGCGCTCCGCTCCTGTGCCTAAAGAGCAAATGGCCACTAGTTGGCTAGGCGCTCCACTTAAAACAGCTCAAGGTGTTATCGGCCTTCTTGTTTGCCAAGCTTACGATAACAAACATATTTTTAGCCAAGATGATTGCGAATTAATGACCTTTGTATCGCATCAAATTGCAGCTGTATTACAAACCAAACTCGCTAATCAAGCGATTGCAAAAAGCCATCAAGAACTTGAATTTAGAGTAAACGAAAAAACCAAAGAGTTGCGTCAAACTAATCTGCATTTACAAATGCAAATAGATGAGCGTAAAAAAATAGAGCAGCAGCTTTATCATGATGCACATCATGACTCTCTTACTAGCTTACCTAATCGCAGCCTATTTTTAACTCAGCTTGAAAAAACGCTACAACATTATCAGCGCTTTCCTGAACATCACTTTGCTGTTTTGTTTATCGATTTAGATAAGTTTAAAGATATTAACGACCAGCTTGGCCATCATGCTGGCGATCAGTTTTTGATTAACGTGAGTGAATTATTTGCCCAGTGTATACGCGAGCATGATTTACTTGCACGCCTAGGTGGCGATGAGTTTGTAATTTTATTAACGCATTTAACTGAGCCTCAACAAGCAGAAGATGTTGCTAATCGAATTATCGATTTAATGGAAAAGCCTTTTTGCCTTAAAGGGGAATATTTACAAAGTGGTGCAAGTATAGGGATAACCTATTCAAAGAAAAGCTATATGCATACGGATGAAATTATTCGTGATGCTGATGCCGCAATGTATCACGCTAAAAATTCAGGAAAAAATCGCTACGAGCTATTTCATCCGCTACTAACACAATCAATACCTGCGCAGGCACTAAAAGCACAACATCACCTTGATATACTCCCTATGAGTTTTAGAAGCTCAGAAATAATTACGCTTGATGAGCAACATCATTCTGAATCTTTATTTGAAGCATTTGGTGAGCACCCAATACTTGGCTTTACTAGCTTTGATATTTTGAAAAAGTTTGCATCAGATAAAGAGCAGCACCTGCAAGTGGAGTTACAACTATTACAACGCGCTTATGCACAAGCAATTACTGCAAATGTAACTATGGCGCTGGTTCCTTGCTCTGGTTTGCTACTCAAAGAGCATGAATTTGTTTTATTTACAGATACGCTAAATAAACAACAAGGACAAAGCCAGCTCTGTTTATTATTTGATGAACAAGAAATTCGCCATGCAAGTGCAACACAAATAGAAAACCTCAAAAAGCTACCGCAACTAGGCTATTCAATTGGTTTAAATAATTTTGCTAAAGACAGATGCGAGCTGAATTTACTAACCGATATTAACTTTGATTATCTGCTACTTAGCTCGACCTTTAGTAAACGTATTTTACAACAAGAAAGTTACGATTTTCAGCTACAAGGTGTACTAGCCATTACAAAACTTAAAGCAATGAAAGTCATTGCTAAAGGCCCATCAATACTTAATTTTAGGGCTTTGTTAGACAAGCATGGCTTGGCTTTTTTTGTGGGGAAACAACACGCTTTAGTGTGCGCTGAGCTACCTGAAATACAAGCAACTCAGTCTTTATAAAATTAGCCTGAGGTATTACTCAGGCTTTTTAAACATTGCGCGAAGATTCGCGACTCTTGCTTGGCCTTTTTCCATTCGCTCTGCTTGCGTATTTGGCGCTTTTTTGTTTTCAATCGCTAAATCGTCCTGCGGTAACTCTTGTACAAATCGGCTTAACTCAGTTTGTGAGGTCTCACCAAATTGACGACGTATTTTTGCATAAGTAAGTGTTAACTCCTGCTGTGCACGAGTAATTCCAACGTAAGCTAAACGGCGTTCTTCATCTACGTTATCTTCATCAATACTTACCTGATGCGGAAGTAAGCCCTCCTCCATACCCACCATAAATACGTATGGGTACTCTAAGCCCTTTGATGCATGCAGTGTTGATAAGTGCACCGCATCGGTTTCATCCTCTTCTTCGTTACGCTCAAGCATATCGCGAAGGGTTAGCTTGCTAACAACCTCGGCTAATGTCATTGGTTCGTTGTCGGCATCACCGGTCAACATATCGGTGATCCAGCGATACAATTCAGAAACGTTTTTCATACGCATTTCAGCGGCTTTAGCACTCGGTGACGACTCGTACAAATATGCCTCGTAATTAATATTACGCACTAAGTCTTTAACAGCTTCAAGCGTATCACCGCGTACTGCGTTATCAGATAGCTCAACAACCCAGCGTGCAAACCCAGCAAGCGCATTAAAGCCACGCCCTTTTAGTCTGTAGCCTAAATCGTTATCAAAACAGGTGGCAAACAAGCTCGCGTGCTTTTCATTAGCCAGCGTACCCAGCTTTTCAAGTGTAACCGTGCCTATTTCGCGGCGCGGTGTATTTACAATACGTAAAAATGCATTGTCATCGTCTTGATTAACTAACAAGCGCAAATACGCCATAATATCTTTAATTTCTGAGCGAGCAAAAAATGACATACCGCCACTAATTTTATAGGGGATACGGTTACTCATTAGTGATTTTTCAAAGCCACGAGCTTGGTGATTACCACGATATAAAATAGCGTAGTCTTTATAGCTAGTTCGCTTCATAAACTTATGGGAAATTATCTCGGCAACTACGCGCTCAGATTCATGTTCTTCGTCGCGGCACCCTATTACTTTAATTGGCTCACCGTAACCAAGCTCACTGAATAGCTTTTTCTCAATATCATGCGGGTTATTTGCTATCAAAATATTAGCGGCTTTTAGTATTCGCCCTGCACTTCGATAGTTCTGCTCAAGCTTTATTAGCCTAAGCCCTGGGTAGTCTTTACCTAACAACACTAAGTTTTGTGGGCGAGCACCACGCCAAGAATAAATTGATTGATCGTCATCACCTACCACGGTAAAACGGGCACGCTCACCAACAAGTAATTTAACAAGTTGATATTGGCTCGTATTGGTATCTTGATACTCATCCACCAGCAAATATTTAAAGCGCTGCTGCCAGCGCTCACGCGACGTTGCGTTATTAGTAAGTAGCAAAGTAGGGATCATAATTAAATCATCAAAATCCAATGCGTTATAAGCGCGCAGCTGATTTTGATAACGAGCATAAAGCTGTGCAAACAACGCCTTTTGCGCATCGCGGGCTTCTCGTATTGCTTGCTCTGGCAGTACTAATTCGTTTTTCCAACTACCAATTTCCATTTTAAGTAGTTTGAGTAAGTCTTTGTCTTTTTTTAGTTCATCTTCGGTCAGCTCACTAAGAAGCTGATTGGTATCTTGATCATCAAATAACGAAAAGCCGGGTTTAAATCCTAATGTGCTTAACTCTTTTTTTATTATTTCTAAACCGAGTGTATGAAACGTTGATACCCATAACCCTTTAGCGTCTTGTTTACCAAGTGTTTGCAGTACTCGTTCACGCATTTCTTTAGCGGCTTTATTGGTGAAGGTAACGGCAGCTATATTTCGCGCTTTGTACTCACATTTTTTTACCAAATAAGCGATTTTATTAGTAATAACACGGGTTTTACCAGAGCCTGCGCCAGCGAGTACTAAGCATGGACCACTAATATATTTTACGGCTTCATCTTGTTTAGGATTGAGTTTCATAACGACCAAAGAAATTTAAAAGACGCGTAATTTTAACGTAACCATTACAGCGAGCATAGCAATTGCCTTAATTAATTAAGGTAAAGATGATCATGTGTTAAATACCATAGGTATAAGGTAATATTAGTTATTATTATTTTAGGCCGCATCGAAGGGACAAATATGATCAACCCAGCAAAACTTGAAGAAATTGCTAAGCAAATTACTAGCAATATGCCACAAGGTGTAAAAAACCTAGCAGACACACTCGAAGGTAAAACAAAGCAAGTTTTACAAAACAAGCTTGCTGAGATGGACTTTGTGAGCCGTGAAGAATTTGATGTGCAAAGCCAAGTACTTATTCGTACTCGCGAAAAACTAACCGAACTTGAAGCTAAAGTTGCCTTGCTTGAGCAACAACTCAGCGCTAAAACTGACGCTGAATAATTATACCAATTGCATTAAATTAGTGTTCTATTATAGCGATAAGAAAATAGCTCAATAACAAGGCTAAAATTATGGTACATAGTTGTTCTATATAAATAATTTTTAACGTAGTTAGTGAGTTATTTAATACGCTAGAATGATTATTTTTTTAATAAAATTGGTATTAATTTAGTGTACAAAAAAGGCAGCTTAAGCTGCCTTTTTACTATGTAATTTTGAGCTGGATTTATTCAAATAACTCATCTAGTACATAATAAGATAACTTAGCCTGTTGCTCTGCGCTCACACTCAGCATTTTTTGTGCAACTTGCTCGCCAGTTATTGGTTTGTAACGCTTTAAAAACGCAAATCGTGTAATAACTGGAAAAATAATACTGCCTATCTTTTCTGCCACTCTAAATTGCTCACGATCACCTAATAATAAAGACGGTTGTAAAATACTTATTTTACCAAAAGGGAGTGCTTTAATATGTTGCTCAAGCTCACCCTTCATTTTTAAATAAGCACTATTACTGTGCGTGTTCGCCCCGCTTGATGACACTAAGCAGTAATGCGTAACACCATTACATGCCGCTAACTGCGCTGCTATAAACTGATAATCAAAATCTACTTTACGCTGAGCTTGTGTAGAGCCCGCGCGTTTACGGGTTGTGCCCAAACACGAAAACAATACGTCGCCTTTAAAAAGCTCAACGTATTGAGTTAATTTTTCAAAATCAATAACGTGATTAACTAACTTTGCGTGTGTAATAGACAAAGCCCGACGACTTAACGTAACCACTTTGGTATAACGATCGCTATTAAGTAGCTTATGTAGCAACTCATTACCGACCAAACCTGTAGCACCTATTAATATCGCCGTTTTAGTCATAAATTTATTTATTCTCGCCCACTTTATTAAGTACGTGCTGCACTGCTTTTTTGTAGCTTTGCGTTTCTTCACTCGCGCACGTTACTACAGATTCTAAATCATGAAGGTGGCCGTTTTCTAAACCATAAACCCAACCATGAACGCTTAGCTCTTGGCCGCGTTCCCACGCATCTTGCACAATGTTAGTACGGCATACATTACGTACTTGCTCAATGACATTTAGCTCAATAAGGCGGCTTAAACGTTCGCTTTCTGGCATTGCATCAAGTTGTTCAAGATGCTTTTCTTTTACATCACCTACATGGCGTAGCCAGTTATCAATAAAGCCAAATTTTGCATTGTTTAAAACGGCTTGTACGCCACCACAACCATAGTGACCAACTACCATGATATGTTTTACTTTTAAAACCTCTACAGCGTACTGCATAACCGACAAACAGTTATGGTCAGTGTGTACAACCACGTTGGCAACGTTACGATGCACAAATAATTCGCCTGGTAATAAATCAACTATTTGATTAGCAGGTACACGAGAGTCTGAACAACCAATCCATAAATACTCTGGATTTTGTTGCATAGATAAAATTTTAAAAAACTCAGGATCAGCTTCACTTGTGCGAGCAGCCCAACGTTTATTGTTATCGAATAAATTTTTTAACTTTCTCATTGCATCTCTTATTAAGTCGAGGACGGAAATTTAATGGATATTAGCGAGAATCAATATATTACGAGGCGTTAACTGCTTTTCACAAAATGTTTTAACGCTTACTTGATAGCCTTGCTGTTGCAAATATAAAGCACGATCGAGCACAAGCCAAACTTCAATTGCTCTTCTGAACACATGTCGAACCAGTTCAACTCGGTCAGTTATTTCTTTTCGAGCAACACCAACATCTAAATATTTATTATAATCAGTATCTTGGGGTAGGTTTATTGCCTTTTTGTCTGCAGCCCATACACAAAATGATTTAAACGAATCTGAGAATATAGCTTTGTTAACCGAAGGTACGCTTACATAATATTGCTCGCCAGTAATCGATTTTCTAAGTGCATCAAAACCGAGTCGCCATTCAAGTTCTGTTTTACGTACTTTTTCCAGACGAGAAGGCGCTGTAACGGTTTCTTGCAAGGCGAGCTTTAGATCGCGATGCGTTAGGTTAAGCTCACTTTGGTTTGCAACCTCACTCATTGCAAGGTACTCATTAGCCGTAAATAAGTGATAGCAACAAGGTGAAAAGCTAATTTGTTGTACTTTTGCCAAACTTGCTTGGCGCATAAATGCTTGGTGCAAACCGCCACATGCGTGGAGCGCTAAAGCATGCATATCAGCATTAAAAAATTGAGTGATATCGTCTTTTAATACATCTGCTTGGCTAAAGTGCATTGCCAAGCCTTGTTGCTGTGCACTTTTTTGACCTTGTTCACATAAGCTTAGTTGCAGTTCAATACTATGCACATCACTTGCGCCATTAAAAGCAAGCATTCGCCCTAAGTGTCCTTTACCCGCACACCACTCTAAAACTGGTTGCTTAGTATTAGGTAGTGCAGATACAAAATCTTGTAACTGATCAAACTTACGACCTTTAATGCCGTTACTTATCCAAAATGGATAATCAGCTCGAGAGTGTGCAGAGCTAGGTAATTCACATAGCTTAGCAAGTTCATCAAGTTGGTTTATGTGTTGGCTAAAAAATTGGTATAGCTGATTTTGATCGTTATCAAGAACGGTTACCTGATCATCAGTTAGTTCGTTAAGTATGCCTTGCAGCTCTGGCCAAGGAATAGTGTCAAAATCAAATGCAGTGCACTGCCAATACTGACGATGGCGCATTAAAAGTGAATCAAGTGCAAAAAATTGCTCGGCTAAAGTCATAACTGCTTAAAGTATAAAAAAGACAATTAATTATATCAGCTCAGTGAGATCTCACTAAACAGTTAATTTTTACTAAAAATCAGCCTCAAATACAAAGGGATTGAAATAATACTCACCAAAATAGCCGCTATAAGCATCCACGATAATTGCATTTTTTCAGGCTCTTGGTATTTATAAATAAAATGAGATTTCACTTCGTCAAATTCGTTTTGCTGTATGCCATATAAGTCAGCAATTAAGCGCCACTTTGCTATCGACATATGCCCTAAACTGGTGGTAGGTGGCGTTATATAATCCCTTAGTACTTCGGCCTCAAAGGCGAGCTGATGAAAGCTTTTACTCGGTGCGTATATTTTCTGGGTGACTGCAATGGCTTCATCCATATTCATCATTGCATAGCGCCAGCCTTTTAGACTCGCTTGGTAGAATTTTTCGACCGTTTGCGGATTTTTTTTAAGCATACTTTCGCTGGTAAATAAAATATCTCCATATACATCCATACCATAACGCTGTGGGCATATAAGCCGATGAGCGATGCCTTGCTGAGTCATATAATAAGGCTCTGTAGTAACATAAACTTGCATAGCATCTAGCTTGTTTTCAATCCAAGCTTGGCCTGGATTTTCGCCGTCGTAAACTTTAAGATTATCCACTTCTACACCACTGCGTTTAAGCATAATAAGTAGCTCGGTGCCGTCATTTTTGCTCACAGCAGTGATGCGTTTATTTACAAAATCTCGTGGATGAAAAATATCAGACGTGTCTTTTACCATCCAGCAATAAGGAGAAAACTGCAGTAAAGCTGCCATTGCAACAAAGGGCTGACCATCAATACGTTGCTGTAAAATACCAGAATGTCCTACACCAAATTGCGCTTCGCCACGAGCGACAGGACCAAAGGTGTCAGGTTTCATTGGATTAGCTTGTTTAATGGTTACATCGAGGCCAACTTCATTATAAAAGCCTTTTTGCTTTGCCATATAGTAACCGGCAAACTGAAACTGATGTGTCCATTTTAGCTGTAATGTGACTGATTCTTGCGCCATTATATGGCTACAAAAAAAGCACAATCCAATGATTAATCCTTTAAATAGCAACTAGGTGACCTCAAAAAGTGTGACGATTACCTGTAACTATATGTAAAACGTGTGATAAAGCAAGCACCCTAGTTAGGTGCCTGCCTTTAAAGAAAGGTTATACTGAGGCTCGTTTTTCGACTTTTTCTGCTTGCGATTTTGATGTTAAAAATTGGGTAAAACACGGATTTTGTGTTTCATCCTGTACACTGTAACCTAAGCGATTTAAATGCTCGTTAAACATTTCATACTGACTCGGCTCAATAGCAAAACCTGCTAGTACATTCCCCATTGACCCACCGTGATTACGATAATGAAATAAGGTAATGTTCCAATTACTGCCTAAAGTATCTAAAAATCGCGCAAGTGCGCCCGGATATTCAGGAAATTCAAAACGCAGTAAACGTTCATGCAATTGCTCTGGTGCTTTTCCGCCAACCATATAACGCACATGTAATTTAGCGAGTTCGTTATCCGACAGATCGCAGAATTGATAGTCGTTGTTAGTTAAATCTTGTTTTAGCTCATTAAGCTCTTGCTCGCCTTGGCGCAGGGCAATACCTACAAATATTTGTGCTTCACCAGGCCCTGCATAACGGTAGTTAAATTCAGTAATAGCACGGCCACCTAAAGAAGCACAAAACTGTTTAAAACTGCCTTTTTCTTCTTTAATAGTAACGGCTAATAGCGCTTCGTTTTTTTCACCCAGCGCAGTGCGCTCTGCTACATAACGCAGGCGATCAAAGTTTAAATTAGCACCCGAAAGCACAGCCGCTAAATGCAACCCTTTTAACCCCGACTGCTGACTCCACTTTTTAAGCCCTGCCGTTGCAAGTGCACCTGAAGGCTCTGCAATTGCACGGGTAGATACAAAAATATCCTGCATGGCTGCACATATTTCATCGCTAGTTACTGTAACAACCTCATCGCAAAACTTTTGCGCTAAACGAAAGGTTTCGGTGCCAATAATTTTAACCGCTACGCCATCGGCAAAACTGCCAACGCGATCAAGCTCTACCGGTTTACCTGCTTTAAGCGCTGCTTGTAAGCATGCACTTTCGTCGGCTTCTACGCCAATTACTTTTATATCTGGACGCAGCGATTTAATATAAACCGCCATTCCCGCCAGTAAGCCGCCGCCGCCAACAGGAATAAACACAGCATCAAGCTCGTTTAATTGCTGCATTAGCTCGCGTGCTACAGTGCCTTGACCAACAATTACGTCAGGGTCATCAAACGGTGGAACAAATATGCCTTTTCGTTGCTCTGTAAGCTCAAGTGCATGTGCTTTTGCAGCATCAAAGTGATGCCCATGTAATACCACCTCTCCGCCAAGTGCACGCACTGCGCTGACTTTTATTTCAGGCGTTGTAACTGGCATTACAATAGTAGCTTGGTGCCCTAAGTGAGATGCACTTAATGCAACCCCTTGAGCATGATTACCGGCAGAAGCCGTAATAACCACCGAGCCTTTAGGTAATTTATTTAATTTGTTATACGCACCGCGTAATTTAAACGAGTACACGGGCTGTTGGTCTTCACGCTTTAACCAAACATGGTTACCTAGCTTTTTACTGAGTTCAGCCATTTCGCTGACCTCAGTAACTTTAGCCAAAGGCTCCATGTTTGCTTGAATGATAGCGCGAAAATAATCGAGCTCTTGAGAGACCATAATTAACTAAGCGCCTCCAATTTAGCTAAATCGCGCACTGCGCCTTTATCAGCACTCGTTGCAAGTAATGCATAAGCTTTTAAAGCAGACGACACATAGCGCTCACGATCAACTGGCTTGTACGCCATTTTTCCGCGTGCTAATTGCTTTTGCTTACGTGCCTCAAGTTCTTCATCGCTTAGCGCTAATGTGATTTCACGTGTTGCGATATCAATAATAATTTTATCGCCATTTTCAACATAAGCAATTGCGCCACCACTTGCTGCCTCTGGTGACACGTGGCCAATTGATAAACCCGAAGTACCACCCGAAAAGCGACCATCAGTAATAAGCGCACATTGTTCAGCTAGGCCTTTTGATTTTAAATAACTTGTTGGATAAAGCATCTCTTGCATACCTGGGCCGCCTCTAGGGCCTTCATAACGAATAACAACAACATCGCCGGCTTTTACTTCGTTATTTAAAATCCCTTCTACTGAATCATCTTGTGATTCGTATACAATGGCGGTGCCTTCAAAATGTAGCATTTCGTCAACTACGCCAGCACTTTTAACAACGCAACCATCAACGGCTAAGTTACCCGAAAGTACAGCTAAGCCACCGTCTTGGCGAAAAGCATGTTCAACGCTTCGAATACAACCATTGACGCGGTCATTATCGCCTTCATCCCAACGACACTCTTGGCTCATGGCTTTAGTAGTACGAATACCCGCAGGACCCGCACGATAAAACTTGCGCGCTACTTCGTTAGTCGGGTCTGTTGCATCCCATTTTTTAACAAGCTCAGCCATTGTTGATCCAGCGACGTGATTCACTGACATATCAACCAAGCCCGCTTTACCAAGCTCGCGTACAACTGCCATCATGCCACCAGCACGGTGTACATCTTCAATATGGTACTCTGGTGTTGCCGGCGCCACTTTACATAAAAACGGTGTTTTACGAGAAAGCGCATCAATGTGCGACATATCAAAATCAACGCCTGCCTCTTGGGCTGCTGCAAGTAAATGTAATACGGTATTTGATGAGCCGCCCATTGCAATATCAACAACCATTGCATTCATAAAAGCTGTTTTGTTAGCAATAGCGCGTGGTAATACTTCTTGATTATCTTTTTGATAATACTCACGACATAAATCAACAATACGAGCACCCGCTTCAACATAAAGCTGTTTACGGTCTTTATGAGTGGCAAGCGTTGTGCCGTTACCCGGCAGTGCTAAACCTATTGCCTCTAACAAACAATTCATTGAGTTTGCCGTAAACATACCTGAGCACGAACCACATGTAGGACACGCAGAACGCTCTACTTGCTCTGAATCTGCATCACTTACCGATTCATCTGCGCCTTTAACCATGGCATCAACTAAATCAAGTTTAATGTCGATGTTAGCAAGTTTAGTTTTACCCGCTTCCATTGGACCGCCCGATACAAATATTACCGGTATGTTTAAACGTAGCGCTGCAAGCATCATCCCTGGGGTGATTTTGTCGCAGTTTGAAATACAGATCATCGCATCAGCACAATGGCCATTTACCATGTACTCAACCGAGTCAGCAATTAAATCGCGCGAAGGCAATGAATAAAGCATGCCGCCGTGACCCATTGCAATCCCATCATCAATCGCAATGGTATTAAATTCTTTAGGAACGCCACCAGCCTGTTTAATAGTCTCACCCATAAGCTCACTAAGCTGGTTAAGGTGTACATGCCCAGGTACAAATTGTGTAAACGAGTTAACTACGGCAATAATCGGTTTACCAAAATCAGAGTCTGTCATACCTGTTGCGCGCCATAATGCTCTTGCGCCTGCGCGTTTACGTCCTTCAGTTGTTGTTGCACTTCTTAATTTAGCCATAGTTACCTCAGTGTTTGCCGCAATATAAGCGGGCATTCCTCATTCTAAAATTGGTGAATAACCGAGTGACTCAGTTACTCGTAAATTATTTTTTAATTCGTAATTACACAGCCTGTTGGTGCTGTAAATTTTGTAAAGTGACTTCTTTAACATCCACCAGCTTATTTAGCTGACTAGTTAATAGGTGAATAGGTTTATCACTATCTACCGTCATGGCTACGTTATATAAACCATCATCTATATTGAGCTGAAAATGCGTTAGGTTAAAACCACGATGACGCACCACTCGTAAAAAGCGCTCTACCGCTATACTTTGGCTTTTTAATGCAATAGTTAGGCTATGTTTCATTTTGCTTTCTCCGTCATCATTTCGTCGTTAGCAGCCCCAGGTGGTACAAGTGGCCAAACATTTTCTTTATCATCAATACAGGCATGTACTATGTACGGACCTTTGCTGTTAACTAATGCTGTAATAGCATCATCAACTTGGTTAGCGTGGGTAATTGTTTGCCCAGGAATACCAAACACTGCAGCTAGTTGAACAAAGTCAGGGTTATCTGAAAGGTTAGTTTCAGAGTAGCGCCCTTCAAAAAACAGCTCTTGCCATTGGCGAACCATACCTAAACGCTGGTTATCTAATATTAGTATTTTTACTGGTAAATTGTTACGGCGAATAGTGGCAAGCTCTTGAATATTCATCATGATTGAGCCATCACCCGACACGGTAATTACAAAGTCATCTGGGCGTGCTACTTGTGCGCCAATAGCAGCCGGTAAACCAAAGCCCATTGTGCCTGCGCCACCACTACTTAAATGATTACTCGGATGACTAAATTTCATATGCTGCGCGACCCACATTTGGTGCTGGCCAACATCACAGCACACAACGCCAGTTTTTGGCATACGCTCACTAAGCTGACTAAGTAAATAAGGTGCATAAACCTTCTCACCAGGGTAGTCGTAACGCCACGCGTGCTTAATATTCATTTCTTTATTTGTGTCACACCAAGCTTTAGGTGTTACAAAGCACTCAAGCGCTGGTAAAGAGGTTTTTAAATCAGCAATTAATGAGGCTTTAGCAGGTTTTCGCTTACCGACTTCAGCGGCATCTATATCTAAATGGATTACTTTGGCTTTAGCTGCAAATTTAGCTAAGTTACCCGTTACGCGGTCATCAAAGCGCGCCCCTATACATACAAGCACATCACATTCTTGCACAGCAATATTAGCCGCTTGAGTACCATGCATACCTAGCATACCTAAGTAATGTTCGTAATCTGGTAGTACACTGCCCAATGCTTTAAGTGTTGATACAGCCGGCATTTGCGTTTTATTTAAAAACTGCATTAGCTCGTCTTGCGCATCAGCGGCTTGTACACCACCGCCTACGTACGCTACAGGCTGTTTTGCTTCACTAAGTAATTGATTAGCAATAGCAACTTGATTTAAATCTAATTGTGGTAAGTATTCATCAGCTGCAAGCCAAGGTTTAAAAGGTACTTGCGCCATTTGAATATCTTTTGGGATATCGACAAGTACAGGACCCGGTCGGCCACTTTGCGCTAAATGAATTGCTTCTTGTAGTATCTCTGCTAAGTCTTCAGCTCGTTCAACCATGTAGCTGTGCTTAGTACACGAAAGCGACATACCTAGTACATCTATTTCTTGAAATGCATCTGAACCAATGGCTGCAGTAGGCACTTGGCCGGTGATCGCCAATAATGGCACTGAGTCCATCATCGCATCAGCAAGGGCAGTGATTAAGTTAGTTGCGCCAGGGCCCGATGTTGCAAAACACACACCTAATTTACGCGTGCTGCGAGCATAACCAACAGCTGCAAACCCTGCACCTTGCTCATGACGAGTAAGGTAGTGTTTGACTGGCGCGCCATACAGCGCATCGTAAATTGGCATAATAGCTCCGCCTGGGTAGCCAAATACTTCATTTACGCCGTGTTTGGCCAATAAGTCGATTGTTAGTTCTGCGCCTGTCATTAATAAAACCCTCATTCCTCAGTGACAACCCAATTACATTTTTACGCTTAAAACTTTAGGCTTAAAACTAAAAAGCCCTCCGAACGGTTAGGTGCGGAGGGCTTTTTTAATGCTTAAGTTTTTAAAGCACTACGAAGCCCTCGCGGGAATAATCACCACGATAATAATCAGGACTAGGTTAAGTGCATTTGTAAGCATGTAATTAATACCAAATTTTGTTCAATTATCGCGAAGGTTATTCCTTCGCTCTCTTTTTATATTAGTACCGCGCTAGGCCCTTTAAGTCAACACCAAAGTTAATCTAACAAAAAGACTAAAAGGCAATTTATCAGGTTTTAAAATTCATTATACAAGCTGGTAGTGGTTTTTTTATGCTCTAATTTTATTCTCAGAAATTCACTATTCTTATATACCTTATTTAAGGTTTGATTAATTTTTAAGAATATTTTGATAAATAAAATTATTTATCACCTTCAGGTAATGCGTAGGTTCTCTTAAGCGACTCTTAAGTGTTGTTACATAGCATGGCGTTGTTATTTTAAACGAGCCTAAATATGAACGTAACTAGCCAAACACCAACACAAAAAAAGCCAAATCGTAGTAAACGGTTTTACATTCACTGTAGTGCAAACGCCTTTGTAGTGATGATTGCCTGTTATTACTGCTTAGTTATAAACATTCCTTTTATTCAAGGTTCGTTTAGTGCCATCACCTCCCTTGCTTCTTTTTCGTGGCTGTTTTTACTTTCAGTGCCTCTGCTTTTGCTATGCCTTTTAATTATTTTCTTTTCGATAGTGTCGGTTAGGTGGTTACTAAAGCCACTTAATTACCTTTTACTGATAATTTCTAGCGCCGTGCTTTACGGCTCATTAAATTACGGCGTCGTGTTTGACTATTCAATGATTCAAAACACATTCGAAACGGATTCAAGCGAAGCGCTGAGCTATTTAAATCCACAGCTCATAGGCTTTTTACTGCTATTTTGTGCGCTACCTGTTTTTATATTAAGCAAAGTGAAAATACACTTTACTCGCCCCCATCAAGAAGCGATTAGCCGTATAAAACTTATTGTAGCGTGCTGCTCATTAATTGTTTTAGTGGTCGTGAACTTTTACGCCGACTACGCAGCTACTGGCCGTAATAACCGCATTTTGAAAAAAGAAATTATCCCATTTCAGTATCTCTCTAGCGGTTATAAATATATGCGCGATCAGCTGCTGTACACCAATATAAAGTTTAAAAATATAGATGCAACACCCACTCTTATTGCGCCTAACACCACCAGCGTAACCGTTATGGTTGTTGGCGAAACCGCACGAGCAGAAAACTTTGCTTATCAAGGTTATAAACGCAGCACCAACCCTTATACACAAAAGCATAATGTAACGTATTTTAATAATGTCGCCTCGTGCGGTACGGCAACAGCTGTATCTGTGCCGTGTATGTTTTCATTGCAAACACAAGATAACTTTGATCGATTAGCAGCCGACAACCAACAAAACCTGATTGACCTAGCACAACAAGCTGGCAGCGATGTGCTGTGGGTTGATAATAACAGCGGCTGTAAAAACGTATGCACCCGTGTTGTTAACATTGATATCCCGCCCAACCCATCAGCGCTTTGCGATGGAAAATATTGTTTTGATGAAGCACTTATTGCTCCACTTAAACGCAAACTCGCTAATTTAAGCCAAGCTAATACCGTTATCGTCCTACATATGATGGGCTCACACGGACCAACCTACTTTAAGCGCTACCCAGAAAAGTTTAAGCAATTTACGCCCACGTGCGACAGAAGCGACATTCAAAACTGCTCTCTCGATGAATTAGTTAATACCTACGACAATACAATTGCGTACAGCGACTTTGTTAACGCCCAAGTAATTGATCAATTAAAAATGCTGCCAAACAACATAGATAAGCAATTTTTATATGTCTCTGACCATGGTGAATCACTTGGCGAAGCCGGTGCGTATTTACATGGTTTTCCGTATAGCTTTGCACCTAGCACACAAACACACGTCCCCCTTTATATGTGGGCTGATGAGCATAATCAGCGTATTACCAATACCTGCTTAGCTAATTTAGACACCACTGCTGCACGCTCACACAACAATATTTTTCACACCCTTTTAAATTTAATTGGCATTAAAAGCAAAACGTATCAGGCATCGCTCGATTTACTTGCTAGCTGTCAAACAACATCAAGCGAAATACAACTATGAGTAATAAAACCGTTATAAAACGCCAAGGCTTAATGCGCCTTATTTTTACCTTAAGCCATTCTTTTAACGGCTTAAAATGGATGAGCCGATTTGAAGCCGCGTTTCAACAAGAGCTAGTACTGTTTTCGTTACTCGGTGTGTTTGTGTGGCTACAAGAAATTGCACTAAGCGATAAATTACTTCTTATAGCCAGCCTGCTTTTTGTATTGTTTGCTGAACTGGTAAATACAGCCGTTGAGGTTGTAGTTGATAGGATTGGCAGCGAATACCATGAGCTTTCGGGTCTTGCTAAAGATATTGCCTCAGCCAGTGTGTTTATAGCCATGCTAATTACTGCTCTTATTTGGTGGGCTGTATTATGGGCTTAACACTTAAAAGTAATAATTTTACAGTCAAGCAAGCACTTGGTCCTGTTTGGATTTTTGTTGTATTTACTATTTTGGCACTGAGTTTTTTAACACTTGCCCGCTTTGGTTTGAGTGTTTGGCAAGGTGAGCGTGTATTTGGATCGCATGCGTGGTTGTCTATATTTATAGGTGGTTTAAGGGTAGATATAGCCACTTTAAGCTACATTATTATGCCCGCATTACTACTGACTTTAGTTATGCAAAGCATAGGGTGGCAAAATAAAGTACGCGGCCTAATTAAAATTTACTTAGTGGCTATGTCGGCTTTACTTGTTTTTTTTGAAGTGATTACACCTACATTTATAAACGAATACGATTTACGCCCTAACCGCTTATTTATAGAGTATTTAATTTACCCTAAAGAAGTCTCAAAAATGATTTTTTCGGGCTATAAGTTAGAGGTACTTATTGCTTTTATAGCACTTATTTTAAGCTGTAAATTTGCAAGTAAAGTATTTAGCAATCAATGGCAAAGCAAGTCATCACTAACGAGACTAAACCAATCAATTTTAGCGCTTGTTTTAGTGTGCTTAACTATTTTAGGCGCGCGTAATTCATTAGGGCACAGGCCGCTAAACCCCGCTATGGTCTCGTTCTCTACTGATCACTTACTTAACGATTTAACCCTTAACTCACTTTATAGCGTCGCGTTTGCGGTAAAACAACTCTCTAACGAGCAATCAAGCCAAGAGTATTATGGCAAAATGCCTACCGATGAATTGCTTAGTATTGTACGCAGTAACATGCAAAATACGCAGGCCAAATTTAGCGACTCAGCTGCCCCAACAAATACGTTCCATGAAGCAAGCAATACAGGTAAGCCAAAAAACCTAGTCATTATTTTACAAGAAAGTTTAGGCGCTCGTTACGTAGGCACACTGGGCGGTTTACCGCTTACACCTAATATCGACGCCCTTTATAAACAAGGCTGGGGATTTGATAATTTATATGCAACAGGCACACGCTCGGTACGTGGAATTGAGGCTGTAATTACAGGATTTACACCCACACCATCGCGTGCGGTTGTTAAGCTTGATAAATCACAACGTGACTTTTTTACTATTGCTGACTTTTTAGCGAAGAAAAATTACAACACACAATTTATTTATGGTGGCGAAAGCCACTTTGATAACATGCGCAGCTTCTTTTTAGGTAATGGCTTTAAAGATATTGTAGATACTAATAACTTTAATAAAATAGATTTTAATGGCTCGTGGGGCGCATCAGACGAAGACTTATACGACCAAGCAGATCTCGAACTCACTAAACTTAAACAACAGAATAAACCATTTTTGAGCCTTATATTTTCAAGCTCTAATCACAGCCCATATGACTTTCCAGACGATAAAATAACGCTGTACGACAAGCAAAAGCAAACCCGAAATAATGCTGCAAAGTATGCCGATTACGCACTAGGTAAGTTTATCGAAAAAGCTAAAAAATCGAGCTACTGGGACGACACTGTATTTATAGTTATTGCAGATCACGATTCACGCGTATCGGGCTCGAGCTTAGTTCCTGTTGATCACTTTAAAATTCCCGCCGTTATTTTTGGTAAAGGCATTCCCCATAAACGCGATGACCAGCTAGCCAGCCAACTCGATATTCCCGTGACTTTACTGTCTTTAATTGGTGCAAGTGGCAAGCACCCTATGATAGGCCATGATTTATCAAAGCCAATTAGCAACAATAAACAACGCGCCATGATGCAATACGACAAAAACTTTGCCTATATGCACGGTAATAAAGTGGTGGTGTTGCAACCACAAAAACCAGCAACCACCTATACGTATAGTAATAATCAGCTTGTACCATGTGAAAACGATGAGCAACTGATTAAAAAAGCTCTCGCCCACGCGAACTTAGGTAACTTAGCTTATACAAACGGTTGGTATCATTAACCAAGTGACTTGATAATAAAGCCTTGTTAAAGTAACAAGGCTATTTTTATAAACCGAGTAAACATGAAAATCCTCGTTATTGAAGACTCCGAAGCACTAAGACGCAGCTTGCAAGTTGGCCTTAGCAACCTTGGCTTTACCGTAGATGAAACCGGTGATGGCTCACAAGGTTTAAGCATGGCACTGACTGGAAACTACGACCTCCTCGTACTTGATTTAATGCTGCCGAGTGTTGATGGCATGAGTATTTTACAAGCACTACGTAGCAGTAATAGCCAAAGCCGTGTGCTTATTTTATCTGCACGAAGTGAACCTCAAGATAAAATTAACGGCCTTATGAAAGGCGCTGACGACTATTTAACTAAGCCATTTTCGTTTGAAGAACTCCATGCTCGTGTCCTTGCATTGCTTCGCCGTGGTTCACTGCAAAACCAACAAAATACACTGACCGTAGGCGACTGCGTATTAGATCTCTCGCTTAAAACGCTTCATTACAAGCAACATGCCATTGAGCTCACGCGTAATGAATATAAAATAATAGAATGCTTATTTAATACTCCTGAGCGGGTGTTAGGACTAGAGTTTATAAGTGAAGCAGTAGTAGGTCAGTTCGATATGCTCTCTAAAAATGCGCTTGAAGCACACATATCTACTATACGAAAAAAAGTAAGACAGTTTGATGGCGAGCTCCCTATAAAAAACAAACGTGGATTTGGTTATGTCGCAACAACAAAATAAAAGTCACTCAATAAAACGTAAACTGGTTAATAATATTAGCGCGGTACTTTCGGTGATTTTATTCACCATATTTTTAACCGTTGATTTAAGTGTGGATACTTGGGTGGAAGATCAGTTCAATCAGTCTTTAACTAACAAAGCTAACTACTTAAAAACCTTAGTTGAAGATGACAACAACGTGGTTGAATTTGATTTTGCTGGTGAGTTTATGTCGGAGTATGAAGCAGCCGATGCCACGGAGTTTTACCAGTTATGGCATGGCCGTGATGTGTTTGAGCGCTCAGACTCATTAGAACTTTATAAAAATGCTAACCTGCCTTTTTTAGAAATGCCGATAAACGAATCTAAAATTATAGATTACGAGCTTCCTAACGGGCGTGATGGCCGCGCACTTATAAGTCACTTTGTAGCCCAAAAAGATGATAAAAATCCCACTCATTCTGCTGTTTTTAATACCATGACTCTTGCGATTGCTGCGCCGACAGCGGAACTTAATAAAGTACTTATTATTATTGATGTGGTCTTTATTTTAACCTGTGTGCTTGGTGTGTTTGGTGTGCGCTATTTAGTGACGCGTATTGTAAATAAAGGCCTGCACCCGCTACACAATTTAAACGACCAAATTAAGTTACTCGATATTACCGGTGTTGCGCAAACAATAGAAAGCGACTTTAAAGTAGATGAAATAGAACCCATACGTAACGAGCTAAATAAGTTTATTACCGTTAATCAGCAACTCTATAGTAATGAAAAACGCCTAACAAGCGACATTGCACATGAGCTAAAAACCCCAATTGCTGAACTTATAAGCCTTTCAGAGGTAGCTATTCGTTATCCTGACGATAAACGTATTAGCGACACCTATACCAGTGATGTACTTAATATTTCACAGCGCATGAAAACAATTGTTAGCAACCTATTATTATTGCAGCGCTCAAGTAGCAGTACAATGCAATTAAATGCACAAAATATCATTCTAAATAGCTTAGTAAATCAAATTGTTGATGAGCTGACCTTTAAGCACCCAAGTATTAAAGCGCGTTTAAATAATGTGATAAGTGACGAACTTACACTTAATGCTGACGAATTTAGTTTAAATACCATTTTGTGTAACTTAATCGATAACGCACTATTTTATGGACTCCCTGAGGCGCCAATTAAATTAACTGCGGTAAATAACAACACAAACATGACCATTTCTGTTAGCAACAAAGTAAATCAACCATTAAGTAATGAACAGCTAACCGCTATTTTTGACCCGCTCTATCAGCTAGATTCATCTAGAACTAATAACCAGCGCCACGGTTTAGGGTTATCTATTGTGCAGAGCTTATGCAACTTAAATGGCTTTACTATTACGGCCAGTAATACCGAAAACAATACGCTAACGTTTATATTAACGTTACCTCTGAAGTAAATTTAGGTTAGTATTTACATTACTAATTTTGAGATTTAAGGACAAACCATGAATGCTCTTATCCGTGTTAGCCACTTTTTTATTGTGGCGCTACTTATAACATTTAGCCTTAACAGCTATGCAGCTCCTGCCTTATATAAAATAGAAAAAAATGGCCTCAGCTCTTACTTATTTGGCACTGTACATGTTGGTGATGCCAGCATGAAAGGCTTACCTAAAAATGTAACCGAAGCAATTAGCGCAAGCAAAGAAGTGATTGTTGAGGTTGATATAAGCAAACTTACACCCCTTGAAATGCAGCAGCGTTCAATGCCATTTATGATGCTAGGCAACGGTAAAACATTGCAAACTGAGCTTTCAAAGCAAAACTATACCAAGCTAAAAGACTACTTTGCTAAAAAGTCGATTGATATTGCTATGTTTAATGGCTTAAAACCATGGGCTGTTATGGTGACTATGATGCAAATTGAATTTCAAAATGCAGGATATTCAGATAAAACAGGCATAGATAAACAAGTACTTGCTTACGCTAAAGAGCATAAAATAAAAATAGGTGAGCTTGAAACGCTAGAGCAACAACTACAGATGTTTGATGGCATGGCGCTACTTAGCAATGAAATGATTGAAGAAACATTTGAGCAGCTAAGCGATATTAATACTTACTTCATCAAACTAGTTAATGCTTGGAAAAACGGTGACATGGACACACTAACCGATTACTACAACATGAGTTTTGATGACAGTAACTACGGTGAAATTAGCGAGCAAGTAATGCTAACTAATCGCAATAATAACTGGGTTAAACAACTCACACCGCGTTTAGCAAACGAGCAACTATTTATTGCTGTGGGTGCGCTACATTTGCCTGAAAAACACGGGTTACTTAAACAGCTACGAGATAAAGGGTTTAGCGTTACTCGTCTTTAAAATAAAGAACATTTGAGCGAAGTATCGCTCAAATGTTCTCACCGCTTTTAATTAAAGTCTTCCATTTTTAAGTAGTTCTCTATTCCTTTAATTTTGTCTGCCGCATGATGATTTACATAAATCACAGTACTTGTATTGGCAGCACAAATTTTCTCTATTAGTAGCAGTACACGTTGCCTGTTTGCTTCATCTAATCCTAAGCAAGGTTCATCTAAAATAAGTAACGTTGGATGCTTTACCATAGCTCGTACAATTAACAGCATACGTTGATCGCCGTACGAAAGCTGGGTGAATGAGGTATTTTGCTTGTCACTTAAACCAATAAATGCCAGCCACTGTTGAGCAATATTAACTTGTGCGTCGCTCGGCTTTTGATATAAACCTATGCTGTCATAAAAACCAGATATAACAGTATTTAAAGCCGATATACTTACGCGGTAATCCATGTGTAGCGCGTTAGATATAAAACCAATATGCTGTTTTATATCCCAAATACTCTCCCCGGTTCCGCGTTTAAAACCAAATACTTCAATGTCGTTGTTATAACACTGTGGGTTATCACCTGTTATTAAATTTAATAGGCAGGTTTTACCTGAACCGTTCGCCCCACTAAGCTGCCAATGCTGATGCTTTTTTATAGTCCAATTAAGATTTTTGAATATGCTTACGTCACTATAACTAACTTTAGCATTACTCAATTTAACTAAGGTATTACCAGTGAATGCCTTTTGCTCTTGCTCGGCGTCAGGAGATGGCACATCTAATGAAGTATGTTCTAAATGGAGTAGTTTTAGTAAGTCACTTAATTGCTCACTACTTGGCTTTGCTAAAGTATGTAACAAGCTGCCTTGGTTTACATAACCATAGTGAGTAATGAATGAAGGGATTTCGTCTAGGCGGTTTAGTACAAAAACAAAAGTAACCGTGTGGCTAAGCGCTATCAGTATTTTATTAAGCTGCTGGCAAGATTGTACGTCGAGTCCATCAAATGGCTCATCAAGCACGACTAACTCGCTCTGGGAGCTGAGTGCTTTAATAAGTAGGAGTTTACGAGTTTCACCGGTTGAAAGATCTCTAAAATGCCTATTCAGTAATGAGCTAAATTTAAATAATTCTATTAGCTGCGCTAATAACTCACCACTATTACTATGCTTTGTAAAAATAAGGTCTTTAACGAGGCTATGCTTTTCATGCTCTAATTCTTGGGCCAGTAACTGTTTATGCGAATCAGAAGACACGAGCATAAGTTTATTTATACTACTTGTACGCTTACCACTTTCGCACTTAGCTTCGCCGACTAACGCCGCTGTTAATGCAGATTTACCGGCTCCATTAGCACCTAGAAGCAACCAATGTTCTCCTAGATTCACTTGCCAATCTAGGTTGCATATATCATAACGACTTTTGCCTTGCCCTTGTAAGTAACCATTAAATTGCTCAAGCGTAATTGACTGCACTAACTTTCCCTAATAGACCTTAAAACAGTAAATTAACGCATATTAAAAGTGCTTAGCAAGCTTGTTATCTGCAAAATTAATTTATTTCACTCACAACGCTAATACTATTTAATGCGTCTTTAATTGCTTGCTGACTTATTGGTTTATGAATATGAAGGTTAGCGCCGTATTTATAAGCTCGCTCTATATCATTTTGTGAGGTGTTTGCTGTTATAACAATAATTGGCATTACTTTATTAAGCTCTGATCGTATTTTTTTTATAGCCTCAAACCCATCCATTACTGGCATATTTAAGTCCATAAAAATAATATCATATTGATTTTCACTCACCATATCACACGCGACTTTTCCATTTTCTGCGCAATCATAGCTGAAACCTAATAAACTAAGTATGCGGGTTAATAACATGGTGTTTAATGGATTATCTTCAACGACTAAACACGTTAGCTTGTCGTTTACTTTAAAAGGTGTTGGGAGGGCTTTACTTATTGTCACTGGTAAATACAAAGACACCAAAGCACCATGGACTTCATTATTTTTAAAGGTAATTTCACCATGCAGTGCTTTTACAACGTATTGAACCCGGGTTAGGCCTGTTCTTAACCCTTGAAAGTGATTGGTTTGTTTAAATGAGTCAAATTCCAGATCAGTAATTTTCTTCGAAAAGCCACTGCCAGTGTCACTCACCGTTAGATGAAATTCATCATTAAAAAGCTTTGCAGAGACAGTAATTTCACCTTCTGTCGTAAACTTAATAGCGTTACTAATTAATTCTGTAAGTGTGTGCTGCAAACGTTGATGATCCAATTTACATACACAATTTAACGATTCATCTAAATAACTAACTAGTTTTAGGCCTTTTTGCTGACACGCATACTCGTAAGCTATTACTACTTTGTTACATGACTCTAAAAGGTTTTCATCTTTTAAATGCGGTATCCATTTACCTGCGCTTAAAGCCTGTAAGTCCTGTAGCTCATCTAATATAGCTATTAACCTAAGCGCACAATAATTAGCTTGGATTTTAACACTTTGCTGAGCATCAGAAACCTCCAGATCCTCAATAGACGTAATAAGCCCTTGCAAAGGTGTCCTAAATTCGTGACTTGCTCTAGCAATAAAGTGCTCTTTATTTTGGCTTGTTTGATGAACAAAATCTTTTTGTTTTTGTAGTTTTATAAGCGTATCTGAAACCTCTTTTTCCATTGGCATAAAAACAAATCTTAGCTCAACAAGTAGCAGCACCATTGCCAATAACCAACATAATATCTCTAGGTTGGCGACCCTGTTAATTTTTTTAACAGCTTGGGACTCAAATAAGCTAACCGCTTTATCAAGCTTAGCTAATAGCGTTTCAACATGCCCTATTGAAAAAAGAGACTGGTTTACCTCACCTTCTTGATACAAAAGCCTCTCAGTTTGTTCTACATATTCTAATACTGTGCTATCCAAGCCAGTAGTTGCACCAAAATATAAATCAACTAATGCTGAATCTAAATAAATGTATTCATCATCAGAATTTTTTGTTAATAGTGTTTGGTGGGATTTTTTAAATGTATTGAGAGATTTCTCAAGCGATTCTGTATGAAGTGGTGAATAATTACTAATGTTGAGTATGGCATTGCTATGCCACGCTATTTTTTGCGACAGCATTCTTTGCTTACCAGCAATATTAATAACTTTTGCATCATATTTTTGAACGGAAAAACTATATTGTAACAATAGAGCAGAACCACTGATTAAAAGAGCAATAGTCAATAACGCCCATCGATATCGCTTTCTAACACTTTTAATAATATCGAACATGCAAAAGCCTGTTTTTTATTTAAGTGTAGACTAATTTTATAAAACAAAAAATCAGTCAGAGTAATTATGTTTTTAAGTTAATAAGCAATAAAAAGCCCAGCAAAAGCTGGGCATATATAAAGGTAAGCGTTAACGATTCTCTAATCGATTATAGTCAAACATTCCATATTCTATTCCTCGATATTTTTTAGCCGTTTCGTGCAATATATCGCTGTATTGCCAAAACTGTGGGTGAGTACGACGAATACCATATTTACTTTTTAAAGCGCGGTAATCAGCTTCAATTTGCATCATTGGTAATTGCTCAGCAAAAGCATTTACTTGTTGCTCATTACTTAAATACCAAATGGCAGCAGGATAATCACCGATAAAGCCAGGAACGATTGTTGCTGTATCTTCATCATAAGCATGCTGGCCATCTTCGTTTAATAAACTAGATATATTATAGTGCGCATTATGGTGAATAATAGTGTAGCCCTTATGGCTATTATCTTCTTGCTTTACAAGTACAAAAGAAAGCTGAGGTAATAAGTTAACCGCTTTTGCTGGCATTTTACTTATTACATTTAACGGCTTTGGCACTTCAGTGTAGTTGTAGCGTTCACTTAAAACTGGCGCTAAGGTCTCTTTCATCAAGGTATACAGTTCATGTTGTGGATCATCAGTTTTATAATTGATACCACTTGGCTGACTAAACTCTCGATTATTTTTAAAGAATTTAGATAAGTCTGGTGGTGAATTACGATACCACTGCTTTTTAATTTGATTACGCTTTTCTTCTGGAAGTAACGATAAAAAGTTTTGCTCCCCTTCTAAACGTAAAAAATCCATGTATAGCCGTGTAACCATTTGATGGCCAATATTGCCATACACATCAAAGCCTGCCACGAGCAAATAGTGAATACGTTCAAATAACGCATAATCAAGTATCCACGTGGTTTTAGGCTCTTGACCGATAAAGCCTTTAACAACGGTTGCACTATCAAAGTGGCGGAAGATAGTTAGTGCCGCATTTTTATTATGCCCATCACCTTTCCAAAGTAAGTCGGTTGTAAGATGCTCACCACCTTTAAACATTTCGTTAGCAAGCTCAACTTTTGCCTGTAAATATTTTTTTTCACGAACTGAATACTTAACCCAGCTAGAAATAGGTAGGGCATTACTTTCCTCAGCGGCAGGAAGTTCTAAAGCTTCTTCATGCTGCATTAGCATTTCGCCTACAGCAGGCGTAGCAACTTTACTTGGATCAGCAAATGCCACCCAAAAATTATCATTAATTACATTTAACGCAATTTGACCACGACAAACAGGTCCTTTAATAAAGCCCATAATAATCAATTCAGCTTCATCTAGCATAAATTGGTATTTTGAATTAATAGGAATAACTTCAAAAGTTTTAAATGGGTTAGATGCCGATTCTGGTTTATAACTTGGCATTTGAGTAACAGTATAATCAGGAGCAATAAACTGCTCGTATAAGCGCAGTAATTTAGCTTCATTAAGCTCTAGCGGTAAATGCGTTTTAGATAATATTGTTGTGCGCTCTTGCATAAATCGGTAATAAACACGACTAACCTTAGGATCGTCATATGGACGACGCGTATTTATTAATTTTATTATTTCACCAGGAGGCGTACTCGAGCGAACTAGTTTAAAAAAACTTTGTGGGTTTTCTGACGTAAAATAAATATGTGCTAAAAACCAATGTTCATAAATATAACGTGCTGATAACTGATACTTTAAGTTATCTTGATTTAAAAATGCTTCCCAGCCCGTTATTTTATTCTGATCAAATTTACTTGGCGGCTTAATGTGTGACATTTTACCGCCATTTTTAAGCCACTCCTGTAAGTGATTAAACTCTTCACGCGAAACACCTGGTAAACCATAAGGCATGCCGCCATGAGGCTGATCATCTGCTAATCTATCAAACTCCCCCATTGTTGCACAGGTTTGTGAACGCCCTAACGAAAAATCAAATTCATCATCTAAAACTTCATTAACTGGTAATTCATAGCTTTGCTTTAATACCAAGCTGTTAAACAACACACTGCCCGCTAAGTTAGCCTCTTCACTTTGCATGCGTTCATTAAGCACTGGGGTAAAGTTTTTTTCTCGCCATTGCTTAGTATTTGTTGCATCAAACAATAAACGGCTTGGGGTTGTTGCCAATAAACGAGTGCCATCGTAAACAAGCTCTTTACTCAAACCGCGGTCAATACCTTCAGGGGATGACAGCTTAAGCTGACAAGGTGCGTCGTAACAACCGTGGCAAACAACACAGCGGGTATCGAGTACTGGTTTCACGTTTTGTAAAAAATCAGCGCCTGCACCTGTAGTATGAGGAACCATTCGCTCTTGTGCTTGTTCAGGTCCAAAAAGATCATCGTAGTGAGCATTTCCCAAATATGCACAACCACTTAAAATAATGAGAACTACAGCGCTTATTAATATTTTTCTCATTCGTCGTCCTCATCACCTAAATCAAAGGTAGGCATCATATCCATTTGTGGCGAAACAAACGTTTGCAGCTCTGAGGTATTAAGCACAACGCTTAAAAGTGGCCCATGAGTTAACGTTATTTGTGCATCATGCTCTTGCTCTAATACATTTGAGAATATAGAGTCAGAGATTAACAGCTGATAGTTACTTAAAGTAATAGCAATACTGCTATCTTCACTAGGGTTTTGGCAAATTTGGGCCAGCAACTCATCATTTAGAGAAATAGAAATTTCAAAATCAGGTTGCTCTAAATCTCTTTCATTTAATGTTTCATCAAGGAGAAATAAAGGGAGTGTTAAATTACTATCTTGTTCGATTTCCATTGTGCTCACAGTGCGACTAACTATTTAATTGTAATATTATAGCAAGAAAAATTGAACATTAATTCATAATGAACAGTCTAAGGCACTGGTTGAACCAATGCAGACTTTAAATTGTTTTTTATCTAAGCCTTTCCTTATTTACAATCTATAGGTGTATCATTCATCGTTGATTGAAGTACCGAAAATACAGCACCTTGTGGATCGCATATAACACTAAAGCGGCCAACATCGGGGATATCTGTGGCAGGGACACATATTTGCCCACCTAAACTAATTGCTTTACTTATTGCTGTATCGCAACTCTCTACTGCAAAATAAATCATCCAATGAGCAGGAATATCTTCAGGCCAGTCGCTTGTCATTTCAAGCATACCAGCAATAGGCTGCCCATCGACTAAAAATAAAGTGTAATCCATACCATCCATAGGCTTTATTTCACTTTCCCACCCTAGTAAAGCACAGTAAAAGTCCCGACTTACTTTGCTATCTCTGGTTGCTAATTCATGCCAATAAGGCGTATTTAACTCCCCTAAGTGCTTACAACCTTTATGCTCATTTCCTTGCCATAGTGCAACAGTTGCACCTACAGGATCTTTTAGCATCAACATTCGTCCTGCATTCATAACATCATGCGGACCTGCAATAATTTCAGCACCCAGTTCTTTCGCTTTTACAGCACAGTCATCTATATTATCGACTGCAATATAGGCCAACCAATTACTTGGTATCTCTGCACTAATTTGCTCTTCAGGCATTTCGTACATAGCGGCTATATCATCATCTTGCTTTTGTAGCATAGTGTAATATATATCCTCCCCAATAGGCTGATCGTCATATCCCCAATCAAATAATGAGGTATAAAACGCCTTACCCTCTTTCCAATTGTGCGTACAAAGTTCCGACCAACAAAAAATCCCATGTGGATGATTTTCAATTTTACTCATTATTAAGCCCTTATTATTCTAATTTTATTTAAACGAGCTCTGTCACATTTTATAAACTATATAATTGAACAGATCATAAATTGAGATTAGAGCAATAACTAATCAGAGTCGATAAATAAAGGTATTATTCTAAAGTTAGAAAAACGTATTTTAAAAAAGGGATATTGAGAATATGTTTTTATTATTTTATAGAGCTGAAATATTGAGGGGTTTTATTGTGATTTTATTGTATTTTAAGCGTCGGGAGTCGCTTCGCTCGCCCGACCTACGTGATGGGTATTGGATGAGAGTGCATTAATTGCGCACATTTCACTTTTCTGCAGACGTAAAAAAGCCCGAATCGTTAAATTCGGGCTTTCTACAATTTGAAGCCTGGTAATGTCCTACTTTCACATAGCAAATGCTACACTATCATCGGCGCTGTTTCGTTTCACTACTGAGTTCGGCATGGAGTCAGGTGGGTCCAAAACGCTATTGTCACCAAGCAAATTTGGGCGTTAATTCGTATTTCTACGCACTAACTGAATTTGGAAAATATCTGATAATATTTTTTAAGTCTTTCTAAGTAATATCTACTTTAGTTATATTAACTTCTTCGCGTGTTTCACTATCACATAAAACGCGTTTGGCGTTGTATGGTTAAGCCTCACGGGTAATTAGTACAAGTTAGCTTAATG